>JAHUZY010000479.1 GCA_019264505.1 Phenylobacterium sp.
GAAAAGGACGCCCGCAACCCGGACGTCTCTGCAGCCCAGCGGCTGTTCTCCATGGCCAAGCTCTACCGCGCGGTGGGTCGCGGCGGGCTGCTCGCCGAGGACTACGGTCCCATCCAGCAGAAGCTCGGGGATCTGGGGGGACTGGCCGAGGCGGACGCCAAGGTCACCCAGGGCCTCGCCCGGGCCAATGCGCCGGCCGCCACCCGGCTGACCCTGCTTCTGAAACTGGCCTGTGGTGAAGCCGCGCCCCTGGGACCGGCCGCCGACCGCGCCAAGGCCGAGGCTCTGAAGCTGGTGCGTCTGGACGACACCCGCGCCGAACTGGCGCGCTCGCCCGAACGCATGGCCGAGGTCCGAACCCTGATCCAGGCCGCCGGGCTTGCGGCTTAGGCCAGCCCCAGCACCTCGCCCAGGGCCGCAACGACCCGGTCCACATCGGCCAATTCCATGCCCGGATAGAGGGGCAGGCTGAGGGTGCGGTCGTACCAGGCCTGGGCGCCGGGCAGGTCCTGCTGGCCATAGCGAGCGCGGTAGTAGGGCTGGGTGTGGACGGGGATATAGTGGACCTGGCTGCCGATCCCCCGGTCCTTCAGCGCCTCCATCACCTGCCGGCGGCTACGGCCCACAGCGGCGAAATCGATCAGCACGCACATGAGGTGGGGCGTGGCCACGCTGCCCTCCGGCGAGGCGGCGGGCCGCACGGCGGTCGCGAGGGGCGTCAGGGCCTCAAGATAGCGCGCCGCCAGGGCCTGACGGGCGGCGGAGAACCGAGGCAGCTTGGCCAGTTGAGAGTGGCCGAGGGCGCAGAGAACATCAGGCAGCCGGTAGTTGAAGCCTGGCTCGGCCATCTCATACCACCACGGATCAGCGCCGGGCGGCCGCACCATGCCATGGCTGCGAAGCCGGCGCAGGCGCTCGGCCAGGCCCGCATCAGGGGTGGTGATCATGCCGCCTTCGCCGGTGGCGATGGTCTTCACCGGATGGAAGGAGAAGGTGGAGGCCGAGGACCAGCGCCCCGAACCGACGGGAACCTCGGCGTTGCCCTGCAGCAGGCGCGAGCCAAGGGCGTGGCAGGCGTCCTCCACCACCACCGCCCCGGCGGAGTCCGCCAGGGCCGCGATGGCCGGCAGGTCGAGAACCTCGCCCCGCAGATGGACCGGCAGGACGGCGGTCACCTGGCGGGGAGCGGCCTGTTCCAGGGCCCGGGACAGATCCTGCGGCCGCATCAGGCCGCTGTCGGGATCCACGTCGGCGAAGACAACCTCGGCGCCCACATAGCGGACGCAGTTGGCGGTCGCCAGGAAGGTGGTGGAGGGGACGACACAGACATCGCCCTCGCGGACCCCCAGGGCCAGCATGGTCAGATGCAGGGCCGCGGTACCATTGGCGCAGGCCACGGCGTGCTCGGCGCCGACGGCCTCGGCGAAGGCCGCCTCGAAGGCCTCCACCCGCGGGCCGGTGGTCAGGAGGTCGTCACGCAGGGCCGCAGCTACCGCGGCGATGTCGTCATCCTCAATGGTCTGTCGACCATAGGGCAAATAGGAATCGACCATGGGACCTCAGTCTGTGGCGCGACGCCGGCGGCCGGCAGGCGCCTTGTCCAGCAGGGCCAGGAGGCCTGGGCCTGTGAGCCATTCCTCATTGGTGTCGCTGGCGTAGGAAAAATCTTCGGCGACCATGCCATGTTCCGTCGAGAACGGCGTGCGGGCGTACTCCACAAAGGCCGGCTCTATGGCGTAGCGGTCCCCCAGATCGGCGGTGGACCTGGCGTCGTCGGCGGAGATCATCATCTCATGCAGCTTCTCGCCCGGGCGGATGCCGACGAGCTTGTGCGGCAGGCCCGGCGCCATGGCCTCGGCCAGATCGACGATCTTCGTCGACGGGATCTTCGGCACGAAGATCTCCCCGCCCCGCATGATGTCCAGGGACGACAGGACGAAGTCGACCCCCTCGTCCAGGGTGATCAGGAAGCGGGTCATGCGAGGGTCCGTGATCGGCAGTTCAGTCGCGCCCCGGTCCAGCAGCCGTTGGAACAGCGGCGCCACAGACCCGCGTGATCCGACGACATTGCCATACCGAACTACGGAAAATCGAGTGCCGATATCGCCGGCCAGATTGTTCGCCGCCACGAAGGTCTTGTCCGAGGCGAGCTTGGTGGCGCCATAGAGATTGACCGGGTTGCAGGCCTTGTCGGTGGACAGGGCGACCACCTTCTTCACCCGGTTGGTCAGGCAGGCCCAGACGACGTTCTCGGCCCCCAGCACATTGGTGTGGATGCATTCCGACGGATTGTACTCCGCCGCCGGCACCTGCTTCAGGGCCGCGGCGTGGATCACGATGTCGACCCCGCGAAGGGCCAGGGTCAGCCGCTCGCGGTCGCGGACGTCCCCCAGAAAGAAGCGCATCCGCGCCATGTCCTCTGGCCCATAGCGCTCGGCCAGGTCGATCTGCATGTCGTGCTGTTTCAGCTCATCGCGGCTGTAGACGATCAGCTTGCGGGGGGCGGCCCGGCTGAGCACCGTGTCGATGAATCGGCGCCCGAAGGAGCCGGTGCCGCCGGTGACAAGGATGACCTTGCCGTCCAGGTCGAGGGAGTCTGGCGCGAAACGGCCCAAGGCGGCCTCCGATGCGGTCCGTGCGAATCTTGGTCGCAGTCTCGGACCGCCCGCGTAAAGAGACCGCTAACCATGAATGCGGCACACCGACGCGTATGGAAAAGATCCATCGCCTGCGCCTCGCCCTGCCGCTCCTGTTCAGCGGCCTCGTGGCCCTGAGCGCCAGCCCGAGCGCCGCCGCGGGCCCGCCCAAGGGCGACAAGAAGAAGGGCGGCGGCCTCACCTTCATCCAGCTGCAGACCCTGACCGCCACCGTGGCCGGGGAGCGCGGCGGCCGGGCGGTCATGACCCTGGAGGTTGGCCTCGACATTCCTGACGAGAAGCTCCGGGAGGCCGCCGAGCTGTCGACCCCGCGTCTGCGGGCGGCTTTTTCCCAGAGCCTTCGGGTCTATGCCGCCGGGCTCGGGCCTGCGGCCCTGCCCAATGCCGATTATCTCGCCCGCCAGCTGCAACGGGACGCCGATCGGGTCCTGGGCAAGGGCGGCGCCACCCTGCTGCTGGGCACCATACTGGTGAACTGAGCGCCCGCCGCAGGGGGCCTGGCCTCACATGGCCGAAATGCCGCCATCCAGCTTAAGCTCGGCTCCGGTCATGAACCGGCTCTCGTCGGACGCCAGATAGAGGGCGGCGTTGGCGATGTCGGACGGCGCGCCGATCCGGCCCAGGGGCACCTGGCGGGCGAGCTTGTTCTCGGCCTCTTCCTTGCCGAACCGCTGGCGCAGGGGGTCGAGGATCGGGGTGTCGACAAAGGTGGGGTGGATGGAGTTGGAGCGGATATCCAGTCCCTGCTTGGCGCAATGCAGGGCGATGCCCTTGGAGAGCAGCCAGACCGCAGCCTTCGAGGCGTTGTAGACCGGGCTGTTGTGGGCGGCGATCAGGCCGGCGATGGAGCTGATATTGATGATCGAGCCTGGCTGGCAGCGGCGCATATATTTCAGCGCGTGTTTGGTCCCCAGGAAGACGGAGTCCACATTGACGCTCATCACGAACTTCCAGTCCTCATAGGACAGCTGCTCGATGTCGCCGCCCCGGCTGACGCCGGCGTTGTTGATCAGCACCGACAGCCCGCCCATGGCCGCGTCGGCCTCCTCCAGGG
>JAHUZY010000481.1 GCA_019264505.1 Phenylobacterium sp.
CGGCCAGCGACCTGCCGGGCGTCGCCGCCTATGGAACCGTGGTCCAGGTCTATCCCTCGGTCACCGGCGGCCAGGTCACCGCCGACCTTCGGGTCGATGGCCTTCGCGCCGAGCTGATCGGCCAGCGGGTCCGGGTGCAGGTCAAGGTCGGAGAGCGTCAGGCCCAGGTGGTCCCGGCGGCCTATGTGGCCACCCGGTTCGGCCTGGACTTCGTCCGCATCCTGGGACCTGACGGCGCCGCACGCGAGGTGGCGGTGCAGGCCGCCCCGGCGCCGACGCCGGGTCATACAGAGATCCTCTCGGGCGCCCGCGCCGGCGATGTCCTGATCGCGCCTGTCGCCGGAGCGGCCCAATGAACCTGGGCATATCGGGCCGCCTGACCCAGGCGACCATCCACTCCCCCCTGACGCCGCTGGCCCTGCTGGCCGCCATCGCCGTGGGGCTGATGGCGCTGATGTCCATCCCCCGGGAGGAAGAGCCGCAGATCAGCGTCCCAATGGTCGACATCATGGTTTCCACGCCGGGCCTGCGCGCCGCCGACGGCGCCGAGCTGGTGGCCAAGCCGCTTGAGACCATCGTCAAGTCCATCGACGCGGTGGACCACGTCTACACCCAGGTGCAGGACGATCAGGTCCTGGTCACCGCCCGTTTCGATGTGGGCGAGGATCCTGAGGACGCCGCGGTGCGGGTCCATGAGAAGGTCCGCGCCAATTACGACCAGATCCCGGTAGGAATCCCCGAACCGATGATCGTCACCCGGGGCATCAATGATGTCCCCGCCGTGGTGCTGACCCTGACGCCGACGCCGGAGATGGCCGACCGCTGGTCCGACCAGGCCCTGTACGACATTGCGGTCAAGCTGCGCACCGAGGTGGCCAAGGTCGAGGATGTGGGCCTGACCTTCATCGTGGGCGGCCGCCCCGACGAGATCCGCATTGAACCCGATCCCGAGCGTCTGGCCCTGCGCGGCGTGCCCCTGGGCGGGGTGATCGAGGCCGTGCGCCAGGCCAATCGCAGCTTCCCGGCCGGCGCCATCCGCCAGGATGGCCTGTCCGTGGACGTGGCCGCGGGCCGGACCCTGGCCAGCGCCCAGGAGGTCGGCCTGCTCAGCGTCGCCTCGGTCCGCGGCGAGCCCGTCTATGTCCGCGATGTCGCCACCGTGATTCAGGCGCCGCGTGAGGACCAGGCTCGGGTCTGGCGCCACAGCCGCACCGCCGAGGGCTGGACCCAGGCGCCGGCCGTCAGCCTGGCTATCGCCAAGCGCCAGGGCGCCAACGCTGTCGTCGTGTCCGAGCACATTCTGGAACGGGTGGAGACCCTGAAGGGGAGCCTGATCCCCGAGGGCCTGGAGGTCGCCGTCAGCCGAGACTACGGCGAGAGCGCCAATGAGAAGGCCAATGAGCTGCTCTTCCACCTGGGCCTGGCCACCGTCTCCATCGTCATTCTGATCGGCCTGGCCATCGGCTGGCGGGAGGCCGGCGTCACCGCTGTGGTCATCCCGACCACCATTCTGCTGACCCTCTTCGCGTCGAACCTGATGGGCTACACCATCAACCGGGTCAGCCTGTTCGCCCTGATCTTCTCCATCGGCATCCTGGTGGACGACGCCATCGTCATGATCGAGAACATCGCCCGGCACTGGGCGATGAAGGATGGCCGCACCCCCACCCAGGCCGCCATCGAAGCCGTGGCCGAGGTGGGCAATCCCACCGTGGTGGCGACCCTCACCGTGGTCGCGGCCCTGCTGCCCATGCTGTTCGTCTCCGGCCTGATGGGCCCCTACATGGCGCCGATCCCGGTCAACGCCTCGGCGGCCATGGTTTTCTCCTTCTTCGTGGCTGTGGTCATCGCCCCCTGGCTGATGGTCCGCTTCGCCCGCCAGACCCTGACCGATGGCCATGGGCATGGGCACGATGACGGCGGCGGCCGCCTGGGCGCCGGCTATCGCGCCCTGGCCAGCCGGGTGATCGCCACCCGCCGCAGCGCCTGGATCTTCCTGGGCGCGGTGGGCCTGGCCACGCTGCTGTCCATGAGCATGTTCGCCACCAAGACGGTGACGGTGAAACTGCTGCCCTTCGACAACAAGTCCGAGCTGCAGGTGGTCCTCGACCTGCCCGAGGGCGCCAGCCTGGAAACCACCGAACGCACCCTGGCCGGGGCCGCCGAGATCGCCCGGACGATCCCCGAGGTGATCGCCATCGAGGCCTATGCCGGCACGGCCTCACCGTTCAACTTCAACGGCCTCGTCCGGCACTACTTCCTGCGTGACCGGCCCGAGATGGGCGACCTCTCCATCACCCTGTCCCATAAGGGCGATCGCAAGCGCGCCTCCCACGCCATCGCGCTCGATCTGCGTGAACGCCTGGGGGACCTGCCCCTTCCCGAGGGCGGGTCGATCAAGGTGGTCGAGGCGCCGCCGGGGCCGCCGGTGATGGCCACCCTGCTGGCGGAAATCTATGGTCCCGACGCCGAGACCCGCCGCGCCGTGGCCGCCGAGGTGAAGACCCTCTTCCAGGCGATCCCCTATATTGTCGACGTGGACGACTCCTATGGGCAGCCTCGTCCCCGCCTGCGCCTGACGCCTGCCCGCGAGACCGTGGAGCATCTGGGCGTGTCCGAAGGTCAGGTGCTGGATTCCATCGGCGCGGTCTTCGGCGGCGGCCCCATCGGCTACGCCCACCGGGGCGAGGGTCGGACGCCTCTGGAGATCTCCGTGCGCCTGCCCCAGTCGGACCGCACCTGGGGCGAGCGCCTCGCCGCCACGCCGGTGGCGGTGTCGCAGACCGCCGACGGACGGCGGCTGGTGGAGCTGGGCGAGGTGGTCGACGCGGTGTCTGAACCTGGTTCGCACATGATCTATCGCCGCGACGGCCTGGACGCCGAGATGGTCACCGCCGAACTGGCCGGCCAGTACGAGGCGCCGATTTACGGCATGCTCGCCGTGGGCGATGCCATCGAGGCCCACGACTGGGGCGACCTGCCCAAGCCCACCGTCCGCCTGAACGGCCAGCCCAGCGATGAACGCACGCCGACCCTGCTCTGGGACGGCGAATGGGAGATCACCTGGGTGACCTTCCGGGACATGGGGGCGGCCTTCGCCGTGGCGATCCTCGGCATCTATGTGCTGGTGGTGGCCCAGTTCAAAAGCTTCCGCCTGCCCCTGGTGATCCTGACCCCCATCCCGCTGACCCTGGTGGGCATCGTCATCGGCCACATCATCTTTGGCGCGCCGTTCTCGGCCACCTCCATGATCGGCTTCATCGCGCTGGCCGGCATCATCGTGCGGAACTCCATCCTGCTGGTGGACTTCATCCGGCATGCCCAGACCGGCGACCGACCCTTGCGCGACGTGCTGCTGGAGGCGGGCGCGATCCGGTTCAAACCCATCGTGCTGACGGCGGCCGCCGCCATGATCGGGGCGGCGGTGATCCTGTTCGACCCCATCTTCCAGGGGCTGGCGATCTCCCTGCTGTTCGGCCTCGCCTCCTCGACCCTGCTGACCGTGCTGGTCATCCCGGCCATCTATGTGGTTTTGAGGGATGACGGCCGCCCAGCCACCCGCCCTGGCGCGGCCAAGACCGTTTGACCGATCCTGGACCTATGAGCATGAGCAAGGCCCCCATGACCGCCGCCACCGCCCAGATGCCGGACCCCGCCGAATTGGCGGCGCTCGAGGCCAGCGCCGCGGCGGCCGCACGGCTGATGAAGCTGATGTCCAGCGAGCAGCGGCTGATCATCCTTTGCCGGCTGGGCGACGGAGAGTGCTCGGTCGGCGATCTGGCGCAACACGTGGGGCTGGCCCAGTCGGCCGCCTCCCAGCACCTGGCCAAGCTGCGGGCTGAAGGGGTGGTGGGCACCCGCCGGGAGGGTCAGACCATCTATTATCGCCTGACCGACCCGGCCGCGGCCCGGGTGATCGACACCCTGTGCGACATCTATCGCGGCAAGCCGGCGAGCTGAGCTGTCAGCCCGGCTTGCGGGCCACCAGGTCGATCAGGGCGGACTGGCCCGAATGGCCCGCGCCTTCCTCGATCGCCGCGTCATAGGCGACCAGCTCCAGGATTTCGAAGTCGGCGAAGGCCTCGCGCAGCATCGGCTCGGTATAGAGGTTCTCCGGCGTCCGGGGGCCGCCGGTGCCATAGGCGATCTGCTCGGGCCGGTAGCCCTCCAGCAGGACCAGCCCGCCGGGCTTCAGCGCCCGCTTCATGTTCTCGAAGATCTCGGTCCGCAGCTCAGGCCCGGCGAACTGGATGAAGATGGCCGCGACGATATCGAACCGCCCCTGCGGCCAGTCCCAGGCGGCCAGATCGACCTGTTGCAGGTCGAGGCTGACGCCACGGGCCGCCGCCAGTCGGGCCGCCTTGGCCTGGGCCACCGAAGAGCCATCGACCGACAGGACCGAGAGCCCCTGCTCCGCCAGCCAGACGCCGTTGCGTCCCTCCCCGTCCGCACAGCCAGGGCGGTCTGCCCCGGGGCCAGCCGATGGACCTGGCGGGCCAGGAAGGCGTTGGGCGCCTCGCCGAACAGGTAGGCCTCGCCCTGATAGCGTTCGTCCCAGAAACTCATCCGACAATCCCCTTCCAGGCCACATAGGCCGCCACGATCAGAACAAGCCCG
>JAHUZY010000486.1 GCA_019264505.1 Phenylobacterium sp.
GGAGACCACCACCAGCCGGCCGTCACGGCCGGACTTCAGCGAGGCGAGCTTCATCTTGGGGTCTCCGCTTTAAGGCGTCAGGATTGGTTCTGGGTCAGGGTCTGGACCAGGCGCACCCCGGCCTCGAAGGCCCGGGCTTCATAGACATGGACTTCCACGCGGATGTCGCCGCCCGGCGCAGCCTCCCACATGTAGTTGCGCTCGAAGCAAACAGGTCGGCCCTGTGGGCTGAAGCCCTCGAAGGTGTCGCCCCAGGGCGTGCAGGGTGACAGCGCCCGCCAGCCGAGATCACAGGCCTGGGTCAACTCCTCCTGGGCCGCAGCCTCCAGGTCGTCATGAACCGCAGCGTTCATCGCGCCTTCCAGCTGTCGACATAGGCGGTGTTCTCCACAGCGCCGGCGGCCTCGCCCACCTCCAGCGGATCGCGGGTGTCGATCATCACCGCATATTCGTCCGTGGCGGGTTTGGGCTGGGACAGCATGTTCTTCAGCGCCTTCGGGTGCGGCCCATGGGTGAAGCCCGACGGGTGGAAGGTCATCATGCCCGCATCGATCCCATCGCGGCTGAAGAAGTCGCCGGCGTGGTAGAAGAGCACCTCGTCATAGTCGTCATTGTTGTGGAAGAACGGCACCTTCAAAGCGCCGGGATCGGTCTCGAAGGGCCGCGGCGCAAAGGTGCAGACCACGAACCGGTCGGCCAGGAAGGTCGTGTGGGCGCTCGGCGGCAGGTGGTAGCGATGGCTGACCACCGGACGGATATGGCTCACATTCAGGCGCGCGGGCGCCAGTTCCCCATGCCACCCCACCGCGTCCAGGGGATTGTAGGGATAGGTCACCGTCGAGACCTGACCGCGCTTCTTGATGGCGACCGCGGTCTCGTCGTCCTGCGCCTGGTGGTTGCGGAAGGCCTCGTCCATCACCGGCGTATCCAGCATCGCCGGATCAAAGATGGCGTGGGGACCAAGCAGGCCCTTGTCGGGCAGGGTGAAGTGGCTGTTGGTCGCCTGGATCGTCAGGATGGCGCAGGACTCAGCTGGCGCCAGGCGCCACATGGTTCCCCGGGGCAGATAGAGATAGTCGCCGGCGACGAAGGCGATGCGGCCATAGTCGCAGAAGAGGTCGCCCGCGCCCTGATGGACGAACAATAGCTGGTCGCCGTCGGCGTTGCGCGCCAGGCCCGGCATGGCCTGGTTCAGCTTCCAGAAGCGGATCTCGGTGGCGCCATTGTGCAGCACCACGGGCGCGGCCCACGGAGAGGCCTGGAGTTCGTTTAGCCGCGCCAGATCGAAGGCCCGCGGCCGCAGGGGACCCTCGAAGCTCGTCCAGCCCGTGGGGGGCCTGGGATGGTGCAGGAAGGCCGCCGGGCCGAAGAAGCCCTCCTTGGAGATCTCGCGCTCATAGGTGCCGGCCGGCATGTCGGCGTGGGCCTGGCGCGAATGGGTCCCTTGCGCCCCGCGCACGGGGATCCAGTTGCGGGTCGCCATCAGGGTTCGTCCTTATAGATCCCCACGGTCAGGGGTTCGCCGGCCGCGAGGCGGGCGCGGTACATGCCCGAGGTGTTGTAGCTCCAGGCCATCTGGCCATCGGGCGCCACGGCGATGACGCCGCCGTCGCCCCCCAGGGCGGTGAGCTTGTTCTGAATCACCTCATCGGCGGCGGCCTGGAGGGACAGACCCTTGTGCTCCACCAGGGCGCAGATCTCCCGGGCCACGGTCAGGCGGATGAAATACTCGCCGGTCCCGGTGGCCGAGACCGCGCAGGAGGCGTCCGAGGCGTAGTTGCCCGCGCCGATGATCGGGCTGTCGCCCACCCGGCCCCAGCGCTTGCCCGTGGTGCCGCCGGTCGAGGTGCCGGCTGCCACATGGCCGGCCTGATCCAGCGCCACGACGCCCACGGTGCCGTACTTGCCCTCGTCATGGGCCAGGGCTGCGGCCTCGTCGGCGACCACCGCGCCGGTAGGACGCGGCGGGACCGGCAGCTTCTGCTCGGCCAGGAACTTCTCCAGGGAGCGCCAGCGGCGCTCGGTGAAGAAGTAGCTCGGCTCAGCCTGCTCCAGGCCCGACTCCTTCGAGAAGGTGTCGGCGCCTGATCCCATCAGCATGACGTGCGGCGACTTTTCCATCACCGCCCGGGCGAGCGAGATGGGATGGCGGGTGCGGGTCACGCCAGCCACGGCGCCGGCCTTCAGGGTCGCCCCATCCATGATCGAGGCGTCCAGCTCATTGCGGCCCTCGGCGGTGAACACCGCGCCCCGGCCTGAATTGAACAGGGGATCGTCTTCCAGCAGATGGATGGCCGCCTCGATGGCGTCCAGCGCCGAGCCGCCGTTTTCCAGCACCTCGCCGCCAGCCTGGGTCACCTTCGTCATGGCGGCGCGATAGGCCGCCTCCTGTTCGGGGGTCAGGTCGGCGCGCTCGATGACGCCGGCCCCCCCATGCACCACAATCGCCCACTTCGGCTGCGCCATCGCACTTCCCGTCACCAAACTCGCCAGCACCACCGCCAAGGCGAACGTCCGCATGTCTAGTCCTTCTTCGGCAGCACGCCCCGGCGGATCTGGTTGAGTTCGATGGACTCAAACAGCGCCTTGAAGTTGCCCTCGCCGAACCCTTCGTTGCCCTTGCGCTGGATCATCTCGAAGAAGATCGGACCGACCATGTTCTCCGTGAAGATCTGCAGCAGCAGACCTTGGCCCTGCGTCGGTGCGCCGTCCACCAGGATACGGTCGGTCCGCAGGCGCTGCAGGTCCTCGCCGTGCCCAGGCACCCGGGCCTCGATCTGGTCGTAATAGGTCTCCGGCGTGTCCTGGAAGCGGACGCCGCGCTCGCGCATGGTCTCCACGGCGGCGTAGATGTCGTCGGTCCCGAGCGCCAGGTGCTGGATGCCCTCGCCCTTGTAGTCCCTGAGGAACTCCTCGATCTGGGAGTGGTCGTCGCGGCTCTCGTTCAGCGGGATGCGGATCTTGCCGCAGGGGCTGGTCATGGCCTTGGACAACAGGCCCGTCTGGGCGCCCTCGATGTCGAAATAGCGGATCTCGCGGAAGTTGAAGATCCGCTCATAGAAGTCCGCCCACTTGGCCATGTTTCCACGGAACACATTGTGGGTCAGGTGATCGAGATAGGTCAGGCCGACGCCGCGCTGCGCCTCCACCTCGGCCGCGCCGGGGATGGGGACGAAGTCCACATCGTAGATCTCCTGAGCGCCGTAGCGGTCCACCAGATAGAGGTTCGAGCCGCCGATCCCCTCGATGGCCGGGATGTTGAGCTCCATCGGCCCCACCGGGCCCTGCACCGCGGTGGCGCCCCGCTCCACCGCCATGGCGAGCGCCTTGGCCGCATCCCGCACCCGGAAGGCCATGGCGTTGGCCGAGGGTCCGTGGGCGGCGCGGAAGTCCGCCGGCTGGCCCGACGGCTCCATATTGAGCAGGAAGTTGATGTCGCCCTGGCGATAGCGGACCACATGCTTGGACCGGTGCCGCGAGACCGCGGTGAAGCCCATCAGCTCGAACAGAGCGCCCAGGCGCTCGGGCTCAGGCGAGGTGAACTCCACAAACTCGAACCCGTCGGTGCCCAGGGGGTTCTCGAACAGATCGGTGGCGGCGGCGGTCGCAAGGGCGGTCATGGTGGTCTCCCGTCGGCGAGATAGTATCAGATGCAACTATCTACCAAAGACCCGGCCTCGCACAAGCCGGCGGCGGCCAAATCTTTGTCCCGCAGTGCGCGGATCCGAACGTCCAGTAGCGCGGCTGACGAAAGTACGGTTCAATCGCCGTCCATGATCCGAGCCCTCGATCCGATCCTCGACCGTTGGCGCCTGACGGCCCTGCTCGCCTCGGCGGGCATGCTGGCCATCGCCCACGGGTTCCAGACCTTTGGCGAGCTGGCGCCCTGCACGCTCTGCCTGCGGCAGCGGGAGGTCTATTGGGTCGCCGCCGGCGTCGCCCTGGCCGGCATGATCCTGACACGGCTGCAGGGCGGGGCGCGTTTCCGCCCGGCCTTCAACCTGGTGCTCAGTCTGATCTTCCTGGTGGGGACGGCGGTCGCCGTCTATCACGCGGGCGCGGAGTGGAAGTGGTGGCCGGGACCCAGCGCGTGCGCGTCTTCCGGCGGCGCCGTCAGCCTGGACGCCATGAGCGGCCTGCTGGCCGGACAGACCATCACCGCCCCGGCCTGCGACACTGCGCCCTGGGTCTTTGCGGGCCTCTCCATGGCCGGGTGGAACGCGGTCATCTCCCTGATCCTCGCGGCGCTGAGCCTGGCCGCCGCAGCCTATGAGCGAGGCAAGCGATGAGCGACAAACCCATTCCCGCCCGCCCGGGCGCTGGCGCCGTGCAATCGAGGCTGGCGGAAATCCTGCGGGTCGACCATGCGGGCGAGCTCGGGGCAGTCCACATCTATCAGGGTCAGCGCGCGGTGCTGGGCGCCGCCAAGGGCAAGGAACGCCTGGCCGCCCAGCTGGAGGAGATGGAGGGGCATGAGGCGGTACATCTGGCCCGCTTCGACGCCCTTCTGAACCAGCACGGGGTCCGGCCGACCGTGATGACGCCCCTGTGGCGGCTGGCCGGCTTCGCCCTGGGCGCCGGCACCGCCCTGATGGGCGAGAAGGCGGCCCATGCCTGCACCGAGGCCGTCGAATCGGTGATCGAGAAACACTATGCCGGCCAGGTGGCTGAGCTCGCCGACCGCGATCCGGAACTGGCCGCCGAACTGGCCAAGTTCCGCGACGAGGAACTGGCCCACCGCGACCTCGCCGTCGAAGAAGGCGCCCGCGAGGCGCCGGGCTACGGGCTGTTGTCGGCGGTGATCCAGGCCGGTTGCCGCACAGCGATCAAGATCAGCGAAAAGGTCTGAGGCCAGCCCCGGCCTGATCCAGCCCTCAGAAATCCTGTGATTGACCCCGGCTGAGTCGGGCTTACTGATCGATGATCAGGCGGCGCCAGACCGCCGGCAGGGAGTTCGACCATGGGGATGATCTGCAGCGCCCGACGCGCGCGACCGCCTGCGGATCTCCGGCCATGAACATCAAGATCTTCGTCCTGGCCCTGTCGACCTTCGCCTTTGGGTCGGGCGCGTTCATCTTTGCGGGGCTGCTGGAGCCCATGGCCGCCGAGCTTGGGGTCTCGGTGGGCGCGGCGGGCCAGCTGCAGACCGTCTATGTCCTGACCTCGGCCCTGGCGGGGCCGCCGCTCGCCTTCCTGGTAGGCCGGTTCGAGCGCAAGCGCGTGCTGACGGTGGCGCTCAGCATCGCAGTCATCCTGAATCTCGCCTGCCTGATGACGCCCGGCTACGGGACCCTGATGATCCTGCGGGCGGTTCTGGGGGCCATCGGGGCCATGGCGGGTCCCGCGGCCTCCGCCGCCGCCAGCGCCCTGGTCCCGCCCGAGCGCCGGGGCTCGGCCCTGGCCATCGTCATGGGCGGCATGACCGTCGCCTTCCTGATGGGCATTCCCCTAGGCAGTGTGGTGGGCGCAGCGTTCGGCTGGCGGGCCACCTTCCTGCTCTCGGCAGGCCTAAGCGCCTTCGCCCTGGCGGCCATCCTGAT
Source organism: Phenylobacterium sp. (assembly GCA_019264505.1). Classification (GTDB taxonomy): domain Bacteria; phylum Pseudomonadota; class Alphaproteobacteria; order Caulobacterales; family Caulobacteraceae; genus Phenylobacterium. The sequence continues at coordinate 5,541 of JAHUZY010000486.1, forward strand.
CTTTGTCCCGCGGGTGACGCCGCCGGCGCCGGGCGTCGGCCAGGGCCTGCGGGGCGCCGGCGTCCTGCCCCTGTTTGTATCCACCTTCCTGGCCTTCGGGGCCAATATGACCATCACCACCTATATCGCGCCGATCCTGCGCCTGCAGGTGGAGGTCACAGGCGCCGGCGTGGCGGCCTTCCAGATGCTGGTTGGCGTGGGCAGCTTCCTGGGGCTGGCGCTCGGCGGCCGGGCGGCCGACCGGGGCGCAGGCGGCCTCAGCGTGACCTTGGGCTTCCTCGGCCTGGCGGCGGCGGCGGCCCTGCATGGGCTGGAACTCGCGCGGACCGGCGCGCCCGGCGCCCTGGCCTATGGCATTGTCGGCCTCGCGGTCCTGACCGGCTCCACCTCGCTCTTCTCGGTCATGCCGGTGATCCAGACCCGGCTGATCGCAAAAGCGCCCGCCTCAGCCCCACTGGCCCTGGCCTTCAACGGCTCGTCGGCCGCGCTCGGTCAGGCCTTTGGCGGCGCGCTCGGCGGCGCGCTACTGACCCAGAGCGGCGCGCTCTCCGTCACCTTCGCCGCAGGTGTGGTGGCCGTGGCGGCGGCCGCCTTCTGGCAATTCGCCCACCGGAGCACGGCGCCTGCCTAGGTGGCCGCGAGCAGAGCGTGCAGCCCTCGCTTGTGAGGCGAGCGGCCATGCGCGCTGATCCGAACACCTCTAGAAGCGGCTCAATTGCTGGAGCCGAATTTCATGACTATTCGACCGCTGATACTCTTGGTCGACGACGACGTAACACTGTTACAGGTCATTGCTGGACATCTACACCTGGAAGGATTTGAGACAGTTCTCGCTCCGACTGCCGCGCAGGCTATCCAGTTCCTGCAGGATCTGACCATTTCTCTGGCAGTTGTTGACATATTCATGCCCGATCAGGACGGGATGGAGACCATCGGCGAGGTTCGCGCCCGTTGGCCACGCTTGCCGATCATCGCCATGTCGGGGGGCTGGCGGACCATCAGCCCCGACACCATCCTGGAGACCGCCAAGGCCCTGGGCGCCCAGGACGCCCTGGCCAAGCCCTTTGACCGCCAGACCCTGGTTGAGGCGATTCGCAGGCTATTGCCCCCTGCGTGAGGGCGCCTAGCCCAGTCGCCAGCGGCGGAGATGCTCAAGGACATCGGCGACGATCTGGTCCTGGGTGAAACCGGTGACGTCCCGCGAACGGGCGACGTCGTCGGACCGGGCTGACAGCCGCCACTCCATGGCCCGCCGCCGCTCTGACGCGTCCAGCGCCGTCATGGCCGGGCGAGGACGATCGCGGGCGGCCAGCCGATAGTGGAAGGGCCTGCCCTGCCCGGTTGTGGCCGTTAGGGCGATTTCGTCGTCCTGCCGGAGGACTTCGGTGGTCAGGCCCTCGGCCGCGAGGCCTTCGCGAACGCTTTCCAGGGCGGGGGCGGCCACCCGTTCCAGATACCGCTGGATATCCCGGCGACTGGCGGGCGCAAGCAGTCGCTTGAGCTGCTCGGCCAGGGGCGGGCCTTCGGTCTCGACGACCCGGCCGGCCACGTCGGCGTTCATCTGCCGCGTGAGGCCGATGGACAGCAGGATCATGATCACCGTGAACGGCAGCGCCGCCACCAGTGTGGCCGCCTGCAGGGCGCCCAGCCCTCCCACCAGCAGCAGCAGACCCGCCACCAGGCCCAGGAGCAGGCACCAGTAGACCCGCTGCCAGCGCGGCGTGTCGTCGGCGCCCCCCGAGGCCAGGGTGTCGATCACCAGAGAGCCTGAATCCGCCGAGGTGATGAAGAAGACCGCCACCAGCACCACGGCGATCGTCGAGGTGATGGCGGTTCCGGGAAGCTCGGCGAAGAAGCGGAACAGAGCCGTCGACAGATCCGCGCTCACCGCCGCAGAGATCGCGCCGCTCGCTGCGCCCATGTCCAGGAAGATGGCGGTGTTGCCGAAAACGGTCATCCACAGGAAGGTGAACCCGGCCGGGACCAGCAGCACATTGAGGATGAACTGACGCACCGTCCGCCCCCGGGAGATTCGGGCGATGAACATGCCCACAAAGGGGGACCAGGCGATCCACCAGGCCCAGTAGAACAGGGTCCAGTCGGCCATCCAGCCCCGCGGCTCATAGGCGTAGAGGGTGAAGGTGCGGACGAAGAAGTGGTCGAGATAGAGGCCGAAATTCTGCACCAGGGCCTTCAGCAGAAAACCCGTTGGACCGACCACCAGCACAAACAGCATCAGCAGCACCGCCAAGGTCAGGTTGAGCTCCGACAGGCGCCGCACCCCCTTGTCGAGGCCCGTTAGCACCGAGACCGTGGCGGCGGCCATGACGAGCGCGATCAGGGCGCACTGCATCAGCGCGGTATTGGGCAGGCCGATCAGGTAGTTGAGGCCGCTGTTGATCTGGGAGACGCCAAATCCCAGGGACGTGGCGATGCCGAACACCGTCCCGCAGACGGCGAAGATGTCCACCGCATCGCCGATCGGGCCGTTGGTGCGCTTGCCGAGCAGGGGCGAGAGGCCTGAGCGCAGGGTGAGCGGCAGCCCCTTGCGGTGGGCGAAGAAGCCAAGGCTTAACCCCACCAGCGCATAGATGGCCCAGGCATGGACGCCATAGTGGGTGAATGTGATCACCATGGCCTCGCGGGCCGCGGCGAAGGTCCCCGGCTCAGCCTCCGGCGGGCTGACATAGTGCTGGATGGGCTCGGCGACGCCGAAATACATCAGGCCGATGCCCATGCCCGCGGCGAACAGCATGGCCAGCCAGGACGCATAGGGGAAGTCAGGTTCGCAATCGTCCGGCCCGAGCTTCAGGCTGCCGGTCGGGCCAAGGGCCAGGAACAGCACGAGCGCCAGGAATCCGGCGACGGCGGCGACATAGAACCAGCCGAAGGTGTCGATGACCCAGCCCTGGGCCGACTGGAAGACCCAATCTGACCGCTCCGGCGCAATCACCGCCACCGTCAGCAGGGCCCCGATGATGAGGCTGGCGCCCCAGAAAACGCGCGGATTCATCTGGGTTCGTAGAATGGCGCGGCCTCCCCTGACGCCCGCATGGGGCTGGCGCGGGCGAGAATGACCACCGCGCCGTCAAGGCCAACGCTCAAGCTCGGCGGAGGTTCATGTATCCCTAAGCGTAGAGTGACAGCGCGTGCAGCAAGTCATGCGCCCACCCCCACCACAACGTGGTGGGGGCTTTGCAATCTCGACGCCAGGTCAGCGCCCGAAGGTGGCGAACCTGTGGACCAAGCTAACCTCGGCACCAGTGCACCCTTTAGCGGCCTTCGCCGCCTGGAGTGCAGACACGCGGTTATTTATAGACTTCTCAGCATCATTCTTGGCCATTGCGTTTCCAATACCATAGTCACCAAGAAAACCCGCGACAGATCTCCAATCCATTTCGGCCGTGTCGGTGATTTGCTTCCGAACAGCCTCTGCCCTAACTAGCTCTAGCTCAATTTCTCGGCAAGATAGAGCTGCTTGTTCAGCCGCCGACAGCTCTGTCGCGATCGGGTATCGTTTGGTGGCGCAGGCTGAAAGAGCAACACAGCACGCAGCCACTACCAAGACGTTCACTCGCATTTTCCACCCTTTTCCCTGTTGGATGGACTCAATCTATCCAGGCATTTGGATGCTAGGCTACACTTATAGTTCAGGCCTTGACGTGCCGCTCAGGCCTCCAGCTCGATGTCCCAGTAGAGATAGTCGAGCCAGCTCTGGTGGAGGTAGTTGGGCGGGAAGCGGCGGCCGCGCTCCTGCAGTTCGTGGGCCTGGGGACGGCGCGGCGCCATCAGCGGCCGCATGCCGGCCTCGTGCGGGGTTCGGCCGCCCTTGGCGAGATTGCAGGGCGCGCAGGCGGTGACGATGTTTTCCCAGCTGGTGCGGCCGCCCCTCGACCTCGGCACCACATGGTCGAAGGTCAGGTCCTCGCCCGAGCGGCAGTACTGGCAGGCGAATCCGTCGCGGAGGAACAGGTTGAAGCGGGTGAAAGCCGGCGGGCGGTCCTGCGTCACATAGCTCTTCAGCGCGACGACGCTGGGCAGACGCATGGAAAAGGAGGGAGAGCGGATCATGTGGTCATAGGTCGAGACCACGTCGACCCGATCCAGGAACACCGCCTTGATCACTTCCTGCCAGGGCCAGACCGACAGGGGATAATAGCTGAGCGGCCGATAGTCGGCGTTGAGCACGAGGGCCGGCCAGCCCGATGGGGGATGCTGGATCACCTGCATCGCCGGAGCGCCCACCTCGGGGGCGCAGAACGCCCTATGTCAAATGCACTGAGACTGAAGACGCAGATCCTCCCTCTCGTGTGCCCTGGGAGACCAGGGACCCCTCACCATAGTCGCGATTCTGTGACGGCTCCATGGCGTCGTGCGGCGGGAGGGGCGCACAAAAAAAGAGGGGACCCATGGGGTCCCCTCAAGGCGACAGACTGGGAGAAAAGGGTCGCCCTCAGGCGAAGGCGCCGAACAGCGCGCCCACCAGGGCGAGGCTGAGCACCACAAACAGGGCCGGGGTGATGCGATCAAAGACGCGTTCGGCGGCCGACAGGGAAGCGAGAGACATGACACACACCTTGTGAGTTGGAGCCCCCGGGGAGGGGGGCGGGTTTCTTATTTGAACAACGCTAAGATAGCGCACATCTAAGCGGCGTCAAGATGATCTTTACGGCGATCAGATAGAGAATTACACTCGGGGTAATGAGAGAATCTGAAGCCCCCGAGTCGCGCCCCTATCACCACGGCGATCTGCGCCGCGCCCTGGTGGAGGCCGCCTGCCGCCTCCTGGAGAAAGAAGGGGCCCAGGCCCTGTCTCTGCGCGCCGTAGCGCGGGAGGCCGGCGTCAGTCCGGCCGCGCCCTATCACCACTTCAAGGACAAGAGCGAACTGCTCGACGCCGTCGCCCACGAGGGCTGGGAGAAGCTGGACCTCGCCTTTCAGGCGGCCCGCGACGCCCACACCTCCCCACCGGACCGGGTGCGGGAGCTGGGGGTCGCCTATGTCTGCTTCGCCAGCCAGCACCCGGACCTGTACCGGGTGATGTACGATTGCTCCCGGGACAAGGCGGACATGCCCGCTCATGTGCTGGAGAATGAGGAGAGCGCCTATCGCCGGGTCCGGGAGGTGCTGATCTCCGCCGGCGCCGACCCCAGCGACGAGATCGGATTGGAGTTGGCCACCATCGCCTGCTGGTGCGCCGCCCATGGCTTGGCCGAGATGACCAGCTTCAAGCAGTTCGAGCCCCTCAAGGAAGCCCTGGGCGGCGAGGAAGCCTTCCTGCGCGGCGTGCTCGCCCATGTGGGGGTGTTCGCCAAGGGCCTCTAGGGCTAGAGCCTGATGCGATCAAACGGAATCGTCTGATCGTTGAATCAGGCTCTACACTCAGAGACTTGAGCGCGTTTCGTCCCGATAACCGGTTCCCACTTATCGGAACGCGCTCTAGAGCCCTTGAGGTGAGCGCGCCCTTCGTCACCCGTTTCGCCCCCTCCCCCACCGGCCTGCTGCACCGGGGGCACGCCTATTCGGCCCTGCTGGCCTATCAGGCGGCGCAGTCGGCCGGCGGAACCTTCATCCTGCGGATCGAGGACATCGACGCCACCCGCGCGCGACCCGAGTTCGAGGCGGCCATCTTCGAAGACCTGGCCTGGCTGGGGATCACCTGGCCTGAGCCTGTGCGGCGCCAGTCCGAACACCTGGACGACTATGAGGCCGCGCTCGCGCGCCTTGCGGCCGAGGGCCTTGTCTATCGCTGCTTCCGCACGCGCAAGGAGGTGGCCCAGGCCATGGCGAGCGCGCCCCACGGCGCCATGGACACGTTCCGCAGCGCCCCCCTGCCCGCAGATGAGGAGGTTGAACGCCTGGCCCGGGGTGAGCCCTTCGCCTGGCGGCTCTCCCTCGACGCCGCCCAGTCCCGCCTGGGCGGGTTCGAGGACCTTGCTTTCCTGGAGAAGGGCCAGGGTCCGAACGGCGAAAGGGGCCTGATCGGGGCCCGGCCCGAACTCGGCGGCGACGTGGTGCTGGCGCGCAAGGATGTGGGCGTGGCCTATCACCTGGCCGTGGTGGTGGATGACGCCCTGCAAGGCGTGACCCACGTGATCCGCGGCTGTGACCTCTTCGAGGCCGCCCATGTCCAGCGCCTGTTGCAGGCTCTGCTCGGCCTGCCGACGCCGGTCTATCGCCACCACCGGCTGCTGGCGGGGCCGGACGGGAAGCGCTACGCCAAGCGTGACCGGGCCGAGACCCTGCAGGCGCTGCGCGCCGCGGGCCTCACGCCCGAGCAGTTGCGCCAGGAGATGGGCCTGTGACGACCCCGCAAGCGCCACAGACCAGCGATGGCCGCGCCCTGGCGGTGCTGATCTTCGGCGCCGTCGTCATCGGTTTCGTGCCGATCCTGGTGCGCCTGTCCGACACCGGCTCGGCCGCCGCCGGCTTCTGGCGTCTGGCCTTCGCCCTGCCCCTGCTGGCCCTGATGACGCGACGGGCGGGCGCAGGCCTCGGGCGAGCGCCCTCGCGCCTGGCCATGGTGGCCGGGGTGATGTTCGCCCTCGACCTGGGCTTCTGGCACTACGGCATTGCGCTGACCTCGGTGGCCAACGCCACGGTGCTGACCAATCTGACGCCGGTGGTGGTGACGGCCTTCGCCTGGATCTTCCTGCGCCAGACGCCTCGCAAGCTCTTCCTGCTGGCCGTAACCCTGGCGCTGGCCGGCGCCTTCACCATGGCCGCGGCCCGCAGCGGGGCTGTGGGACCCGCGCCAGGCCTGGGCAATGCGGCCGCCGCCCTGACGGCGCTCTGGTACGCCTTCTACTTCCTGGCCGTCAGCGCGGCGCGGCGGACGGAGGCGGCCTTGAAGATCATGTTCTGGTCGAGCCTGACCGGCGCGCCCCTCCTGCTGGGCGCAGCCCTTCTGCTGGGGGAAAGCGTGATCCCCGCCAGCCTCGGCGGCTGGGCGGCCTGCGCGGGGTTAGGCGTTCTGCACGTGGCCGGACAGGGCGCCATCGCCTGGGCCCTGGGTCGCCTGCCGCCAGCCACGGCTTCGGTGGTGGTGCTGATCCAGCCGGTGGTGGCCGCCGCCGCCGGCTGGCTGCTGTTCGCCGAGGCGCTGGGGCCCGTCCAGGCGCTCGGCGGCGCCGTCACCCTGGCCGGGGTGGCGCTGGCCCAGTGGAGCGCGAGGCCCCCGCGGGTTCCGGCGGCCAACGCGCCCAAGCCCCTCTAGCCCTCGCTCAATCCATAGGCCTGGCGGGCGGTCTCGATCGCCGCGAGCTTGGCTTCGAAGGCGCTCCAGTCATCGGCCTGATCAATGCGCGCCCAGATCGCCTCGATCTCCTCATAGATCAGCTCCTGAGGCTCGGGGGCGGCGAAATAGGGGTGGGAAAGCGCCCCTGGTCTGACCGGTTCGAAGGTGGCCAGTTGCGCACGGAAGTCCTCGAAGGCGCCCTCGCGATAGATGTCGCCGCGGACGCCCGCCAGGGCGCGGGCCTCGTCGCCGCCGAACCAGTCGAAGAAGAAGGGCTCCCAGCGCAGGGGCTCGCCGCCGGCCGCAAGCGCCTGGAACGCCGCCTGGGCGAGGCTGGAGTCGGCCTCGGTCCCCTGGCTGCGCACCCCCAGCCTGCGGCGCATGGCGGCCGCCAGCTCGGCCCGGTAGACGCCGGCGAATCCGTTCAACGCCTCGACCAGGGGTTCGGGCGAACTGACGAGGGAGAAGCAGCCGCCCAGCTGCCGCAGGTTCCAGAACACCGCCTCGGCCTGACGGCCAAAGCTGTAGAGGCCGCTGTGGTCGAAATAGGCGGCGACAAAGTTGGGATCGTTGCGCGGCAGGAACCGGTAGGGGCCGTAGTCGAAGCTCTCGCCGGTGATGTTCATATTGTCGGTGTTGAGCACCCCGTGGACAAAGCCCGCCGCCATCCAGGACGCCGCCAGTCGCGCCATCCGCTCGCTCACCGCCCCCAGCAGGGCGGCCGGGCGATCCTCGGCCCCTTCGATCTCCGGATAGTAGTGGGCGATGACGTGGTCGATCAGGGCGGTGATCCGCTCAGGCGCCTCCTCGAAGGCGTGGCGCTGAAAGGTCCCGAACCGGATGTGGCTGTGGGAAAGCCTCGTCAGCGCCGCCCCGCGGGTGGGGCTCGGCTCGTCATTGCGCTCCAGGGCCTCGCCGGTCTCGACCAGGGAGAAGGAGCGCGAGGTCGGCACGCCAAGCGCCTCGAGCAGGGCGGTGGCCAGCACCTCCCGCACCCCGCCCTTCAGCGTCAGCCGGCCATCGCCGAACCGCGACCACGGGGTCTGGCCAGACCCCTTGGTGCCAAGGTCCAGCAGCCGACCCGTTCCGGCCTCCCGCAGCTGGGCGAACAGGAAGCCGCGGCCGTCGCCGATGTCGGGGTTGTAGTTGCGGAACTGGTGGCCGTGATAGCGCATGGCCACCGGCGGATCGATATTGCCTGGCAGGGGCGAAAAGCGGCCAAAATGGGCGATCCAATCAGCGTCGCTGAGCTCGCCCAGCCCAACCGACTCCGCGGCCCGGCCGTTGCGATAGCGCAGGATCGTCTGGGGAAAGTCCGCCGGGGCCACGGGATCGAAGAAGCCCTCCCCCAGGCTCACGAACTGCGGATCGGGCTGATAGGCGGGCGAGATCGGCATGTTCGGCGGCTCCCTTGGCGTCTGGGTGTCAGATAAGGGCTCCGGCCCAGTCCTGCCCGTTGCGCGGGGCGGGAACCACGCGAACCCCTGGCAGGAAGCGCGCCACATCGCCGATCGTTTCGGTGAAATCCGGCGCCTCTGGGCTGGCGTCCTTGCTGATCACCACGGCGGCCAGATCGAGGCCCCGGGCCTGGGCGACGCTGGCGGCGGTCAGGGTGTGACTGATCGATCCGAGGTAGGAGCCCCCGACCAGGATAACGGGCAGGCCAAGGGCCGTCATCAGATCGAGGTTGGTGGCGTCCTCACTGAGGGGCGACATGACCCCGCCGGCGCCTTCGATCAGCATCAGGTCAGGCGAGCCCGCCGAGAGCGCCGTCTGGCACAGATCCACCAGCGTCTTAAGGCGCAGATCCCGGCCCTCCAGCCGGGCGGCCATGGGCGGCGAGAGCGCGGCCGTGAACCGCAGCGGCGACATGGCCTCAAGATTGGCCGGCGTCAGGGGCCGCCCCAGCGCGGCCAGAAGGCGGCCAGGATCGCTCTCAGTCCAGTCAGCGGCGTCGATCCCGCTCACCGCTGGCTTGAAGGCTTCGACCGACAGGCCCCGGGCGCGGGCGGCGGCGATCAGGGCGCAGGCGACGTAGGTCTTGCCCACATCGGTGTGGGCGCCGGCGATGAACAGGGCGCGCATCAGGCGGTCTCCATCAGGGCGCCCACGGCTTGGGCGAGGCGGTCGATGTCGGCGTCGTCGTGGGCGGCGGTGAAGGCCAGCCGCAGACGGGCGGTCCCGGCCGGCACGGTGGGCGGGCGGATAGCCACGGCCAGGAAGCCCTGCGCCTCCAGGGCCTGCATGGCGGCGAGCGTGCGGCCAGCCTCCCCCAGCACCACCGGAACGATGGGGCTCTGGGCGTCCGGCAGACCAAGTGCTGTGGTGAACCGGCTGGCCTTGGCCAGGGGGCGGGCGGTGAGGTCTGCGTCCCCGGCGATGATCTCCAGGGCCGCCAGGGCGGCGCCGGCGCTGGCGGGCGGCAGGCCGGTGGAATAGACGAAGGTCCGCGCCCGGGTGCGCAGCAGATCGATGACGGGCGCGCTTGCGCAGACATAGGCGCCATAGCCGCCGACCGCCTTGGACAAGGTCCCCATGGCCAGGTCGATCCTGGCGCCGGGAAAGAGCGCCGCAGTCCCGCGCCCCTGCCCCACCACGCCCAGGCCATGGGCGTCGTCCACCAGCAGCCAGGCGCCGTTGGCCTGCGCCAGGTCGCTGATGGCGTCCAGCGGCGCGAGGTCGCCGTCCATGGAGAAGACCCCATCGGTGGCGATCAAGGCGTGGCGCAGGCCAGCGCGCGTGGCCGCCAGCTTCGCCGCCAGATCGGCCACATCGTTGTGGGCGAACGGGATGATCCTGGCCCCGGACAACTGCGCGCCCGCCCAGATGCAGGCGTGAGCCAGCTCATCGACGAACACCCCGTCGCCGGGGCCGACCACCGTCGGGATCAGGCCGGCATTGGCCAGGTAGCCGGAGCCGAAGACGCAGGCGGCTTCCGTCCCCTTGAAGGCCGCCAGCCGCGCCTCGAGCGCCCCCAGCAGCGGATGATCGCCGGTCACCAGACGGG
>JAHUZY010000365.1 GCA_019264505.1 Phenylobacterium sp.
CTATAGAAAATACGGTATTGTCAAAAAGGGGTGGCTATCCCCTGCGTTACGCCGCGGTTCGATGGGCGCCCTCAGGGAAGCCGGGCGCGCCCGGTCGTCCGAACGTAACGTCAGCAGGGGTTACATCAAGGGTTGTAGAAGGCGGGGTACGCTCGCAACCCCTTAAGCCGTAAGGGTTTCGCTACAGAAACTTGCATGACGGTCAAATAGTCTGGATATGTCTCCCCGTTGAAAAAATTCTGGCGCTTTTGCAAAAGGCGCCAGATGATCATTTTTGCTCACGGGTCAAAATCCCCACGCCATAAGGGGATCGGCGCCAAGAGGGGGAAGGAAACCAATGTTGAAACGTACCTATTTCTGCGGCGGCTCGGTCATGGCTGTCGCCCTGGCCATGGGAGCCGCCGGTTCGGCCGCGGCCCAGGCTCAGCCGACGGTGGTCGAGGAAGTCGTCGTCACCGGCTCATTCATCGCCGGCACGCCGGAAGACGCCGCCCTGCCGGTGGACGTCCTCGGCGCGGCGGAACTGGAGCGCCAGGGCTCGCCCAGCATCGTGCAGCTGGTCAAGACCATCAGCGCCTCGCAGTCGGCGCTTGGCGAAAGCAACCGCTATAACGGCGGCGCCGGCACTGCGACCATCAACCTGCGCGGCCTCGGCGCCTCGCGGACCCTGGTCCTGATGAACGGCCGTCGTCTGGCCGACTCCACCCAGGCCGCCTTCCAGGGCGGTGGTCAGGACCTTGGCTTCATCCCCACGGCCGCGACCGGCCGGGTGGAAATCCTGAAGGACGGCGCGGCCGCCACCTACGGCTCCGACGCCGTCGGCGGCGTTGTGAACTTCATCACCCGCAAGGACCTGGACGGCTTCGAAATCGACGCCGACTACCTGTTCGTTGACGGCTCCGACGGCGACTACACCCTCGATGTCGCCTGGGGCAGCCTGTTCGACCGCGGCAATGTCCTGCTGACCGCCGGCTACCGCCACCGTTCGCGCCTGGACATCAACGAGCGCGACTGGGCCCGCACGCCCATGGACGCCGTCTATTACGGCGGCTGGTCGGGCTCCTCGAACCCCGGCTATTACGGCACGCCTGGCGGTACGACCTTCTTCCGGGACAACGGCTGTAACGAACTCGGCGGCCAGCTGACCGCGGGCGTGGTGCCCACCAGCAACACCGCCACCGGCAGCGTCTGCCGCTTCCAGTTCTCGGCCTTCAACGATCTGGTCAACGAAGAAGATCACTACCAGCTCTACGGCGAGCTGAACTTCGACGTCACCGACACCATCACCTTCCACGGCGAAGTGGCCTGGAAGCGCAGCGATGTGCCGAACCAGCGCCTGTCCCCGGCCAACCTCACCACCCAGTTCCCGACCCCGCGGACGGCGGGCGGCACCTCGGGCTCGACGGCGGTCCCCGGCTTCAACGGCCAGGTTCCTTACTTCGTGCCGGCCACCCATCCCGGCCTGATCGACCTGCGCACCCAGTGTGCGGCTCCGCTCTCCGCCGCCCAGTGCGCCGGCATGGCCGGCGGCGTGACGATGGCCAAGGCCTTCTGGCGCGCCATCGCCCACGCGGGTCACCCGACCAATTCCGATGGCGCCGACTACCAGGACATCCAGAACACCTCGTTCCGGGTCTCCGGCGGCTTCAAGGGTGAGTTCGAGAACGGCATCGGCTGGGATGCGGCTCTGACCTACATGGAGACCGAATCCGTCATCGTGACCAACGACCTGCTGGTGAACCGCATCCAGCATGCGCTCAACGGTCTCGGCGGTCCCGGCTGTAACCCGGCCACGGGCGTCCCCGGCGTCGGCCCCTGCCAGTACTTCAACCCCTTCACCAACAGCATCGCTGTCAGCGCGGTGAACGGCGCCACCAACCCTTACTATCGTGGTGCGGCCAATCCGGCGGTGTTGAACAATCCGGCCCTGGTGGAGTGGCTCTACGGCACCTACACCAACGTCGGCACCAACAACATCCTGGTGGCTGACCTGGTGTTCAACGGTGAAACCGGCATTGAGCTGGGCGGCGGCAACATCGCCTGGGCGGCCGGCGGCCAGTATCGCTACAGCCGTTCGCGGGATGACTGGGAAAACCTGGGCGACGTCCGGGCGACCCCTTGCGTCGACTCCATCGATGACGGTCTGCCGATCTGCTCTGATCCGGTGGGTCCGTTCGTCTTCTTCGGCGCCCAGGAAGACTATGATGTCGACCGTGACGTCGAGGCCCTGTTCGCCGAAGTCCGTCTGCCCTTCACCGACGACTTCGAAGTCAGCGCCGCGATCCGCCACGAGGAGTTCGGCGGCCAGGTGGGCTCCACCACCAACCCGAAGATCTCCGCCCGCTGGCAGGCCACCGACTGGCTCGCCTTCCGCGGTTCGGCCGGCACCACCTTCCGCGCCCCTGGCCAGACCCAGATCTCGCCGGGCAGCAGCAAGGGCGTGTCCAACATCGGCGGCAGCTATCGCGCCGTGGTGACCAACAACAATCCGGGCCTGCAACCGGAAACCGCCAAGACCTATAACTTCGGCGTGCTGCTCGACACCGGCGCCTTCAAGGCGTCCGTCGACTACTTCAAGTTCGACTTCGAGGACGAGCTGGTTCTGGAACCCACCCAGGCCATCTATGACTCCCTGAACTGCTCGAACGCCGCCATCGTCGCGCGCTTCATCTTCGACGGCGCCTGCTCGCCAGCGAACGTGATCAACGTCAGCCGCTTCGTGGTCAACGGTCCCTCGACCAAGACCTCGGGCCTCGACTTCAAGGCGCAGTACGACTTCGACGACTTCTTCGGCACCGACATGGTCGACGCCCGCGTCTCCATGGGTGTCGACGGCACCTACCTGCTGACCTACGACCGCAGCGACTTCACCCTGTTCGGGGCGGACAATGTGGTCATCCAGCGGGCCCAGGACCGGGTCGGCCGCCACGAGCTGACCGGGGAGTTCTATTCCTACCCCCGTCTGCGGGCGACCGGCTTCGTCAACGTCAATGGCGGCACCTGGAACGTTCGCTACCAGCTCCAGTATCGTGAAGGCACCGAGATCATCGGCGCCCCCTGCCCGGCCAGCGGCGCCAGCGCCGCCTGCCGTTATGACCGCGCTTCGGCCACCTTCATCAATGTGGGCAAGAGCGACGACTTCTGGCAGCACGACCTGACCGGTCAGATCGAACTGCCCTGGAACACCACGGTCAGCGCCGGCATCCAGAACCTCCTGGATACCGATCCCCCCTTCGTGCAGTCGATGTACAACTACGACTACACCAACGGGAACCCGCTGGGCCGGACCTTCAAGATCGGCATCAAGCAGCGCTTCTAAGGCGCAGACCAGCAGCCCGGCGGCTTGTCCGCCGGGTTCGCACCTCTCATCGGCGTCGCCCCCGGGCGGCGCCGATTTTATTTGGTCAGAGGG
>JAHUZY010000374.1 GCA_019264505.1 Phenylobacterium sp.
GTGCTCATCGGCCGACAGCGCCGCCTTCGCAGGCCAAGCCGGCGTCGGCATGGTGTTCGCAGAGTTCATCGCGCGCAGCGAAGGCGGCCCGGCTGTGGCGGCCTATCGGCGGGCCTTCACGCCCTCGCCCTTCCGGACCGAGCCCATGGCGGCCATCGCCACCATCGCCCTGGCGGCCGACAGCGAGGCAGAAGCCAAGCGGCTGGACGCGCCGCGACGCGCCTCGACGCTGGCGACTGCGACCGGCCAGCGCCGACGCTTTCCGGTGATCCCCGAGGCTCTGGCCTATCTGGCGCAGTTCGAGGGCCACCCGGAGTTGGCGGCCATTGAGGCGCGCAGCATCGTCGGCGACGGCGACACCGTGCGGCGCCGACTGGAAGAGAAGGCTCAGGCGAGCGGGGCGGACGAAATCTTCGTCATGGCCTCAGGGCCAAGCCTCGAGGCGCGCATCCGCTCGCTTGAGCTGATCCGGCCCGCCTAGAAGACGCCTGCGCGCTGGGCGATCACCACCAGGGCGATGACCACCAGAACCGCCTGGATGATCCCATTGAGGGGCGCCGGAATCGGCAGGAGGCGCACCGCATAGAGGGCCAGGCCCAGCAGCACGAGAACGATGACGATCAGGATGAGCAATGACATGCCATCCAAACCTCTGCCGTGGGCAAAGGTTCCGTCGCCAGGTCCCGTAAATGCGTCCTGGTCGAACACCGGTTTCGGTCTTAGCCTCGCCCCATGGCCAGCCTCAACAACACCACCAGCCGCGAACGGCTCAACGACGCCAACCTGGGCAAGCTGCCGGGGCATCTGGGTCTCGAGATCGTCGAGGTCGCCGACGGCAAGGTCGTCGGAACCTTCAAGGTGCGCGAAGACCTGGTGGCGCACACCGGCTTTCTGCTGGCCGGCGCGGTGCTCAGCGTCGCCGACATCCTCTGCGCCTATGGGGTGTCCACCGCCTGGCCTGACGGGGCCAGCGGCTTCACCACCGCCGAGGTGAAGTGCAACTTCGTCGGCACCCTGCGCGAGGGCGAGGTGCGCTGCACCGCCAGCCTGCTGCATGGCGGTCGCACCACCCAGGTGTGGGACGCCCGGGTCGAGGACGCGGCGACGGGCAAGCTGATGGCCGCCTTCCGCTGCACCCAGATCATCCTCTATCCGCGGGCCTGAGCCCTATTCGGCCAGCCGGTAGTCGATGGCCACCACCTGGCGGACGCTGCGCCAGGACTTGAGATCGTCCCCGATGACGACCCGGCGAGGACCCTCCCGTTCAGGCAGGGGACCGCCGTTCACGGTGTCGGCCAGGATGGCGCCGTCCCCATGCAGGTCCTTGTCGGCCTCCACCGCGGAGACCACCGCCGCATAGCCGTCGGCGCCGCGGACCACCAGATAGCCGCGCATGGGTGCGCCATGGGCGCGCATGCCCACCGGCAGACCGGCCGCCCGCATCACGTGAGACAGGGGCGGGCCTTCATAGAGGTCGGGCCCCGCCTTACCCTCGACGCTCACCTGCGCCCGCGGCAGGCCGGCCAGGGTCTCGGCGCTCAAGGTCACTGATGTCCCGTCGGCCTTGGACACCTTCAGGTCCTGAGCGGCGGCCGGGAGGGCCAGGGCGACGAGCAGGCCGGCGAGAAGAACGAGCCTCATAGGGCGATCTTGACCGACTCGCGGCCCTTCATGGCCTCAAGCCAGCGGTTCACATGGGTCATCTCTTCGGGCGGCCTGAACTTGATCATCCGGGCGAAGTCGATGGAGGCGAAGGCGACGATGTCGGCGATGGTCAGACGGTCGGCGGCGATCCATTCGCTCTCGGCCAGGCGCCGGTCCAGCACCTTGAGCGCGCGGGTCCCGGCCTGGGCGTTGTAGTCGGCGATCACCGGGTTCTGCTGTTCCAGCACCGCCAGGGCCGGATGGCTGTGGCGCACGGCCAGCATCAGCGGCGTGGCGACCATCATCTCCACCCGGCGGGTCCACATTTCGATGATCGCCGTCTCCCTCGGATCGCGCCCCATCAGGTTGGGTTCGGGATAGACGCTTTCGAGATAGCGGCAGATGGCCAGGGACTCGGTGATGCAGGTCCCGTCGTCCATCTCGAGCATGGGGACGTTGGCCAGGCCCGCCTTGGCCAGATAGTCCGGCTGCTTGTGGGCGCCTTCCAGCAGGCTGACCGGGACGATCTCGACGTCCTCAATGCCCTTTTCGATCAGGAACAGGCGGACCCGGCGCGGATTGGGCGCCCTGGGGGTGTCATAGATCTTCATGGTCGTCCCTCCGGCTTTGCGCCAGAGGTGGCGCCCTCACGCCGCGGCGGTCAAGGCGCCCTACAGGCCAAACAGCTCCCGGGGCATGGCGCCGACCACAGCGGCGGTCATGCAGGTGGCGAGGAAGCCGGCCAGCAGGGCCTTCCAGACCATGCCGATGATCTCGGCGCGCCGTTCGGGCATCAGGACGCCCATGCCGGTCACCGTGATCCCCACCGAACCGATATTGGCGAAGCCGCACAGGGCATAGGTCATGATCATGCGGGTGCGCTCGCTCATCGCCTCGGCCGGAACGCCGCCCAGCTGGATGAAGGCGATGAACTCGGTCAGCATCAGCTTCACGCCCAGCAGGTAGCCCGCCTGGGGCGCCTCGGCCCAGGGCACGCCGATCAGCCAGGCCAGCGGCGCGAACACCACCCCCAGCACCCGCTCGATGGTCAGGGGCGCCCCCAGCACGTCGGGGAAGACGCTGAGCAGGCCATTGCCGATGGCCACGAAGGACACGAAGACGATCAGGATGGCCGAGATGTTCAGGGCCACGGTCAGGCCATCCATCGTGCCCTTGGAGATGGCGTCGATGGAGGAGTCGTATTTCAGCAGCGAGCCATAGTCGGCGAAGTAGCCCCCCTGCCCCTTCTTCTCCGGGATCATGATCCGGGCGAGCAGCACGCCAGCCGGGGCCGAGACGATGGACGCCACCAGCACGTGGGCCGCCGCATTGGGCAGCACTTCGCGCAGGATGGTGGCGTAGGCGACCATGGTGGAGCCGGCGACCGTGGCCAGGCCGACCACGATCATCAGGAAGACTTCCGAGCGGGTCAGCTTGTCCAGATAGGCGCGGATGACGATCGGGCTCTCGATCATGCCCAGGAAGATGTTCACCGCCACGGCGAGCGCCGAGGCGCCGCCCAGGCCCATGGTCTTCTGGAAGACGAAGCCGAAGCCCTGGGTGATCCACTTCAGGATTTTCCAGTGCCACAGCAGGGCCGACAGGGCCGAAATCACCAGGATCAGGGGCAGGACCTGGAAGGCGAAGACGAACAGGGCGCCTGGATTGGTGACGTCATAGGGCTGGGCGCCGCCAGCCATGTAGCCGAACACGAATTGGGTGCCCTGAGCAGTCGCTGCGGCCAGTCCATCGACGCCGGCATTGATCGCCCGCACCACAGCCCGCGCGCCGGGAATTCCAAACAGTCCCAGGACCAGCGCCACCTGGACGGCCACAGCCCCCAGGGCCAGCCGCCAGGGAAAACGCGAACGATCCTCCGACAGGGCCCAGCAGACCACCAGGATCAGGCCGAGACCCAGCAGGCTCTGGGCGTTTTCCAGTCTGAACATCAAGCCTCCCCAAGCCCGCGCCTGAGTCGCGGCGGCGTCGCCATGCCCTTGAAGAGCAAGGCCTTGTCCGGCGCAAGGGATCACTGGCTACAGAAAGTCAGGCGCCTCCCCTTGACGCATATTAGATTGCACACAATCTAATTGCTTGAGATTGAAAAGGAGCTCCTCATGTCCCCACTCTATGAAACCAGCGCCCGCGCCGTCGGCGGCCGCGAAGGCCACGTCGAAACCGCCGATGGCCTGTTCAGGGCCGACCTCGCCATGCCCAAGGCGCTCGGCGGGAATGGAAACGGCGCCAATCCCGAGCAGTTGTTCGCCGCCGGATACGCCGCCTGCTTCGAGAGCGCCGTGCGACATGTCGCCCGCCAGCAGAAGCTTGGCCTGAAGGACGCTGCGGTCACCGCCACCGTCCAGCTCTTCCCCAAGGATGGCGGCGGTTTCCGCCTCGGCGTGGCGCTGGCCGCCGAGATCGAGGGCCTCGAGGAAGCGGCTGCGCGCGAACTGGTGGAGACAGCCCACCAGGTTTGCCCCTATTCCAATGCGGTGCGCGGCAATATCGACGTGCAGCTGACCACGACGGTGCGGTGACCAGAAACCAGACCCGATCCGAACCGAGCGCGAAAGGCGAAGGGGTTGATCCCCTTCGCCTCGACCTGCAGCTCTGCTTCGCCCTCTACGGCGCCAGCAACCGGGTGACCCGGCTCTACCGCCCCCTGCTGGAGCCGCTTGGCCTCACCTATCCGCAATATCTGGTCATGCTGGCGCTCTGGGAGAACGCGCCGCGCAGCGTCGGCGACCTGGGTCAGGCGCTTGACCTGGACTCCGGCACCCTGACCCCTCTGCTCAAACGCCTGGAGACCCAGGGCCTGGTGAACCGCGCCCGCGACCCGCGCGATGAGCGCCGGGTGATCATCTCCCTCACCGACAAGGGCGCCCACCTTCGGGGGCCGGCCGCCGCGGTGCCAGGCCAGCTGGTCTGCCGCCTGGGGGGCGAGCTGGGGGACCTTGCGGCCCTGCGCACCGCCCTGCAGGCCCTCAACAGGCGCCTGGATGACGCCGAAGACGACGCGCCCTAGGGACGCGCCCGCCTGCCCGGTACCATGGCGCCGTGCGCCTTTCTGTCCCCAGTCCGGGCGGCCTTTATCTCACAGACAGAATTTGCCACTAGGATGCCACATCGCCCGGGCAGGTCAGCGCCGTGGCGATGGAGACCCCGACATGGAAGCGATGCTCGAACCAGTGGCGGAGTTCATCCGCAACAACAGCGCCTGGGCGGGCCTGGTGCTGGGGCTGTTCATCATGCTGGAGTCCCTGGTTATCGTCGGGGCGCTCATCCCGGCCACGCCGCTGCTGGTGCTGACCGGCGGTCTGCTGGCCACCGGCGTGCTGGACCCTGTGTCTGTGCTGATCGGCTGCAACATCGGGGCGAAC
>JAHUZY010000390.1 GCA_019264505.1 Phenylobacterium sp.
CCCCGCCGGGTCGCCCCGGCGGGTTCTTCATTTCAGGTCTGGCGACGCCGCCTAGTGGGCGACGTTGCGCCAGATGCGGCGGTAGCTCGCATAGAGCAGGCCGGCGAAGATCACGAGATAGATCATCGCGCCGAAGCCGAAGGCCTTGCGCTCTTCCATCTTGGGTTCAGCCGCCCAGTACAGGAAGGCGGCCACGTCCTTGGCCTGCTGGTCGATGGTGGACGGGGTGCCGTCGTCGAAGGTCACCTTGTCCGGGGCCAGCTGCGGCGGCATGGCGATGAAGCCACCTTCCGGCGCATGGCCTTCACCCGTCCAGAACGGGGTCGTGTCCCCGGCCATGTAGGGGTTGTAGTACTGGCCCGGCGTCACGGTCAGGCCGGCCGGCGGTTCGCGATAGCCTGCCAGCAGGGCGTGGATGTAGTCCGGCCCATATTTGCGGGCCTTGGCCATCACCGACAGATCCGGCGGCAGGGCGCCGCCATTGCCAGCCCGGGCCGCCGCCTCATTGGGATAGGGGCTCGGGAAGGCGTCGGCCGAGGTGCCGGGACGCTGGATGATGTCGCCGGTCTCGGAGTCGATGTCGTTGATCTGGTACTCCGCCGCGATGGTCTTCACGTACGGATTGTCGTTCGGATTGCTGTAGGCCGGGTCGTAGAAGGGCCCGCCCTTCTGGCCGAGGTTCCGGAACGAGAGCAGCTCCATGCCGTGGCAGGCCGCGCAGACCTCACGATAGACCTTGTAGCCGCGCTGCAGCTGGGCCTGGTCGAAGCGACCAAACGGACCCTTGAAGCTGAAGTCGACGGGCTCGGGGGTCTTGGCGTCCCCGGCGGCGAGCGCCGGGCCGCCCACAAGGGCCAGCCCAAGCGCCGCCAGAGCGATACCTTTACGCAGCATCTGGGCTCAACCCTTCTTTTCAGGCGCAGCGACTGCGCCGGCCGGCATACCCGCCGGATGGGACAGGACAGGCGTGGAGATGGATTCCGGCTGGGCTGTCGGCGTCTCGGTCAGCCCAAGAAGCGGCAGGATCACCAGGAAGTAGCCAAAGTAATAGAGGGTGGCCAGTCGCGAGAGCCAGACCATGCTGTTCAGGTCCGCGTCGATCAGGATGAAGGTCGACAGGCCCGGGATGACGTGATTGTCGGGCAGCTGGCCGCCGCAATAGCCAAGCACCAGGCAGGCCACCACGAAGATCATGAAGTAGAGCTTGCCGGTGGGGCGATAGCGCATGGACCGCACCTTGGAGGTGTCGAGCCAGGGCAGGACGAACAGCACAGCGATGGCGCCGAACATCAGGATCACGCCGCCCAGCTTGTCCGGCACCGCCCGCAGGATCGCGTAGAAGGGCAGGAAGTACCACTCAGGCACGATGTGGGCCGGCGTCACCAGCGGGTTGGCGGGAATGTAGTTGTCCGCATGGCCCAGCGCGTTCGGATTGTAGAACAGGAAGGTGGCGAACAGGATCAGGAACAGCACGATCGCGAAGCCATCCTTCACCGTATAATACGGATGGAAGGGCACCGTGTCGGCCTTGGACTGAACGTTCACGCCGGTGGGGTTGTTGTTCCCCGGAACGTGCAGGGCCCAGATGTGCAGGCCCACGACGCCGGCGATCATGAACGGCAGCAGGAAGTGCAGCGAGAAGAAACGGTTCAGGGTGGCGTTATCCACCGCGAAACCGCCCCACAGCCAGGTGGTGATGGCTTCACCGACGATCGGCAGGGCGCCGAACAGGTTGGTGATGACGACCGCGCCGTGGAAGCTCATCTGACCCCAGGGCAGGACGTAGCCCATGAAGGCCGTCGCCATCATCAGCAGGTAGATGATGCAGCCCAGGATCCACAGCACCTCGCGGGGCGCCTTGTAGGAGCCGTAATAGAGGCCGCGGAACATGTGGATGTAGACCGCGATGAAGAACATCGAGGCCCCGTTGGCGTGCATGTAGCGCACCAGCCAGCCGTAGTTCACGTCGCGCATGATGCGCTCGACCGAGGCGAAGGCGTGATCCACATGCGGCACATAGTGCATGGCCAGCACGATGCCGGTGACGATCTGAATACCCAGGCAGACGGCCAGGATGCCGCCGAAGGTCCACCAGTAGTTCAGGTTCTTCGGGGTCGGATAGTCGACGATGCTGTCCCAGCCCAGCCGAACGATCGGCAGGCGGGTGTCGAGCCAGCGCTCAATCCCGGTCTTGGGTTCGTAAGTGGAATGTCCGCTCATGGTTCTCAGCCCACCTTCACGGTCGTGTCGGAGAGGAACTCATATTCCGGCACCGGCAGGTTGAGGGGCGCAGGGCCCCGGCGGATCCGGCCGGACGTGTCATAGTGCGAGCCGTGGCATGGGCAGAACCAGCCGCCGTAGTCGCCACCGGCGAAGGTCGGCACGCAGCCCAGATGGGTGCAGGCGCCGATCAGGATCATCCACTCGGCCTTGCCGGGCTTGTGCCGCTCGGCGTCGGTCTGCGGGTCGGGCAGGTTGGCGCCGTCATCGGCGACCGCCGCGGCGATTTCCGCCTCGGTGCGCTTGCGGATGAACAGGGGCTTGCCGCGCCACTTGATCGTGACCTGCTGGCCGAGCGCGACCTTGGACAGGTCGAACTCCACCGAGGCCAGGGCCAGGGTGTCGGCCGATGGGTTCATCTGGTCGATGAACGGCCAGGCCAGCGCGCCCACGGCGCCCACGGCCGCCGCGCCTGCGGCGATGTGAATGAAATCGCGCCGGTTCGGGTCTTCGCCCGCGGCATGCGGATCGGGATTTTCGCCCACGACGGTGTCAGCCACCTTTAAGCTACCCTTCGGTTTGAGGCCGCCGTTCCGCAAAGAACCGCCGCCCGTTCGGACGCTCACGAGAAATGCCGCGACGCCCCGTCTGTCGGCCTGGTCAGAAGCTCTGAGTCAGGCCTGCTATGGAACCCATACAGGGCCACGGGAAATGTCGCACTAGCCATGCCGCGAATGTGCGGCGACAAGCCTAGCGATTCGTCCCACGCCCCAGCTAATTCCGTCGGTGGATCGCTTAGAATGCGTTTGGCCCTTTTTCAACCGGACATTCCGCAAAACGTCGGCGCGGCTCTTCGTCTCGCCGCCTGCCTGGATGTCGATCTCGAGGTGATCGAGCCCTGCGGATTCCCGCTATCCGATAAGGCGGTGAAGCGCGCAGCCCTGGATTATGGCCGCCTGGCCCGCTGGATTCGCCGCGAGAGCTTCGACGCCTTCATGGCCGCGCCGGAGCGCCAGGAGGGCCGGCTGGTGCTGTTCACCACCCGCGGCGCCCAGCCCCTGCACAGCTTCGCCTTCCAGCCTGGCGACACCCTGCTGTTTGGCCGGGAGAGCTCGGGCGTACCCGATGAAGTGCATCAGGTCGCCCAGGCGCGGCTCCTGATCCCGCTTGCGCCCGACGCCCGCTCCCTCAACCTCACCGTTTCGGCGGCCATCGGTCTTTCGGAGGCGTTGCGCCAGCCCGATGGATTCCCTAAGCCCCTTGTCCCATGACAGACGCCGCCCCCCTCGCCGATCGCAACAGCCGGGCCCGGGCCTGGTTCGACTCCCTCCGCGACCAGATCGTCGCCGCCTTCGAGGCCCTGGAGGATGAGGCGCCCGCCGACCTCTATCCGGGCGCGCCGGGCCGGTTCGAGCTCACCCCCTGGGATCGCCCTGCCGGCGGCGGCGGCGTGATGGGCTTCATGAAGGGCGGCCGCTTCTTCGAGAAATGCGGCGTCCATATCAGCCTGGTGCATGGGACCTTCACCCCGGAAATGGCCGCGACCATGCCCGGCGCTGACGAGGATCCGTCCTTCACCGCGACCGGGATCAGCCTGATCGCCCATATGCGCAATCCGCATGTGCCGGCCGTGCACATGAACACGCGCTTCCTGGCCACCCGGCAGAGCTGGTTCGGCGGCGGGGCGGACCTGACGCCCACCCAGGACTATCAGCGGACCCAGGAAAACCCTGACGCCATGGCGTTTCACGCGGCCATGAAGGGCGCCTGCGACGCCCATGACCCGGCCTGGTACGCCCCCTACAAGGCCCGCTGCGACGAGTACTTCTTCCTGCCCCACCGCAATGAGCCCCGGGGCATCGGCGGCATCTTCTATGATCACCACAACTCCGGGGACTGGGAGCGGGACTTCGCCTTCACCCAGGATGTGGGCAAGGCCTTCGCTGAGGTCTATCCGGCGATCGCCCGGGGCCGCATGGCCACCCCCTGGACCGAGGCCGACCGGCAGGAGCAGCTGGTGCGCCGGGGCCGCTATGTGGAGTTCAACCTTCTCTACGACCGGGGCACCATGTTCGGCCTGAAGACCGGCGGCAACATCACCTCGATCCTCTCCTCCATGCCGCCCATGGTCAGCTGGCCCTGAGGGTCCGCGTCGATTTGCCTTATGCGGCTTGGCTGTGCGAGGGTCCCGCCATGCGAGCCCTGTTGAGTACCTTCGCGGCCGTCCTCCTCCTGGCGGCCTGTGGCCAGGAGACGTCAGAACCCTCGTCTCCCGCGCCATCGGCGCCGGCCGAGCAGCCGAAGAGTCCGGCCCTGGTCGGCCCTATCCTGATCACCTTCAACGAGACCGGCGCTGGCGAAATCAACGGCCAGACCCGATTGAACGTCCGCAGCATCAGCGACGTCTTCCCGGACGCCACGGTCGCGCGGGCGTCCGAGGGCGAGGCCAATGCGAAGGTCATCACCGTCCGACGACCAGATGGCCTGATCCTCGATATTCGCGGGGGGCTTGATCCCGAACGGGTCGGGCGGATCATTGGCCGGGGCGGCCCGGTGACCGGCCCGATGGGCGAAGAGATCGGCGCCGACTGGCAAGCCGCAGGCTTTTCATCGACCGAGTGTCGCCGGGGTCAGGACGATATGTCGCACACCCTGATCTGCCATCGGCCCGGCGCGCCCCTGCTGGGCTATGTGTTCGATCTGCCAGGGTTCGAGGGGCCAGACGACCTGATTCCGGAGGACGAGGTGCTTGAGCAGACCGCCCGCCTCAGCGCCTTCGTATGGCTCGCCGAAGCGATCTGACTGCGACGGATCAGGTGAGATCGTCGAGCATGGCGACGAAGATCTCCGGCGACAGGGGCTCAGGATTTGCAGCCTGAGTTTCAACGCCCGCCACCATCAGGGCGGCGGCGGCGCTGGCCGCGACAATGATCAGCCGAAGAGGCGTCATGGCTTAAGGCTCCCTGTTGAGCGGGCTGCGCACAGACCTAACCTCTGGCGGCCGGAAGTGTTGCGAGAAACGCCGAGATCCAGACGCCGAGGGCGGCCCGGTCGTCGGGCGCCGCATAACTGGCCACCGCCTGGTCGGCCTGCTCGTCGGCATAGCGGCTGCCCCGCCGCGCCTCGATCAGCGCCCGGGCGTAGCCCGGCTCGAACTCGGGATGCAGCTGGATGGAGATGGCCGGCTGGTCGTCATAGGCGAGCATGCCAAAAGGCGTGAAGTCGCTGGCCCCGAGAACCCGGGCGCCCGGCGGCAGAGCCACCACCTGATCCTGATGCGAGGCCGGCGCGGCCAGGCGCGTCTGCGCCGTCAGACCCGGCGCAGGCTCCCTGAGCGCATAGGTGTGCAGCCCGACGCCCCAGCCCTTCGGGGATTTGATCACCTGGCCGCCGAAGGCCTGGGCCATCGCCTGATGGCCGAAGCACACGCCGACCAGTCCCGCCCGGCCCCTGGCGGCCTGCAGGAAGGCGATGAGGTCGGCGATCCAGGGCTCGGCCTCATAGACGCCGGCTGAGGAGCCGGTGACCAGATAGGCGTCGCAGGCCTCAGGACGGGCCGGCCATGCCCCGGCCGCCACATCGAAGACCGCATAATCATAGGCGTCCTGCCCCAGCAGGCGCTCGAACATGTCGGGATAGGAGCCGAACTGCGCCTCCAACGGGGCGGGCGGCGCCCCGGTCTTCAGGATCCCCAGCTTCATCAGGTTCTAGTAGGCCAGGCCCTGGGCCACAGCCTTGAGCTTCTCGATGGCCGAGAACTTGTCCTCGAGGAAGTCGTGGTCGATCCACCAGTCCTCCACCTCCCGCAGCACCTGGCCGACCATCGGTCCCTTGGGCACCCCGGCATGGACCACCTCCTCGCCGCTCAAGGGGAAGGGCGGCGGCGTCCAGCTGTCGCAGAGCGCCAGCAGGCCGCGCCACTGGGCGGCCGTCGCCGTGCGGTTGGACCTGGCCCAGGCAAGCTTGATCCGGTCATGGAAGGTGGGCGCGGTGAGCGCATAGACCGCCCGGCGGGACTCCCTTGGGCTCATCCAGCTGGTGATGCGCGGGGTCTGACCCTTGGCCGCCGTCAGCCGGTCGCGCTCGGCGTTCGACAGGCGCAGACGGTCGGCGGCCTGGGCCACCCCGATCTGGTCGGCCGGCAGCAGACAGGCCAGCCGCAGGATGGGATCGCATTCGAAGAGCATCTCGCTCTCGATCTCCACCAGGGCCTCGAAATCATGGAGATCGCCCACCGGCGGCAGGATCACATCGAGAATGCCGGCGGCCGCCATCTGGCGGATGCTGGCCCGCGGATCATCGGCGGCCAGCAGCTTGAGCAGCTCCTTGGAGATTCGCTCACCCGGCCGGTCAGCCAGGGTGTCGCGCAGGGCCTCGCAGGCGGCCAGGGCCTCGGGATCGGCCTCGCCCCGGCCGTACCAGGCCTGGAATCGGAAAAAGCGCAGGATGCGCAGATAGTCCTCGGCGATCCGCGTGCGGGCCTCGCCAACGAAGACCACGCGCCTTGCCCGGGCGTCGGCCAGGCCGGTTCCCAGGGGATCGTGCAACGTCCCGTCGCGGTCGGCATAGAGGGCGTTGAGGGTGAAGTCCCGACGCTGGGCGTCTTGCGCCCAATCGGTGGTGAAGGCCACCACCGCGCGCCGCCCATCGGTCTCCACGTCCCGCCGAAGCGTCGTGATCTCGAAGGTCTGGCCGTGGGCGAGCGCGGTGACCGTGCCGTGCTCCACGCCGGTGGGAATGGCCTTGAGTCCCGCGGCCTGCAGAGCCTCTGTGACGGCGTCAGGCGTGAGCTGGGTGGCGATGTCGATATCGCCCACCGGCGCGCCGATCACCGCATTGCGCACCGCCCCGCCGACCACCCGGGCGCAGCCTGCGCCGCCCTTGGCTTCCAGGGCGTCGAACACCGCCGCCGTAGCCGTCGCATTCAACCAGGGGCGTGGTCCGAGGCTCTCGCTCATGGGGCGGGCGTTTCCTTTTCCTGGAAGCGGCCTGGGGAGACCCGACCGCCCTCTGTGACTTCCGCGGGCACATAGACCTCGCCGCGGTTGTCCGATTGGAACACGACCATGAACATCAGAGAAAGGCCAAACAGCACAGCTGAGGCCGTGGCCAGCCAGGCCCACGGGGTCGCCCCCATCGGACGGCCGTTGCGCTTGGCCCATTCAGCCCAGGCGAACCAGATGATGAAGGGCAGCGCGATCAGGATCGAGCGGATGAGAATGACCCTAAGCAACTGCGCCTCCATATAGCCGGTCGTACAGGGACCGGAGCATGCCGGCCGTGGCGCCCCAGATGAATCTGTTCTCATGAGTCATGGCATAGAACCGGCGTAGCTGACCCGCGAATTCCCGCTCATGTTCCTCGTGATTGGTGGGATCCATGAGAAAGCCGAACGGGGTCTCGAACACATCGGCGACCTCGGCGGGATTGGGCGTGACGCTGAACCCCGGCGCGATAAAGCCCACCACCGGCGTCACCAGAAAACCCGTGCCGGTCCGATAGGGGGTCGAAAGTCCGCCCAGGGTGACCAGGCTGCGGGAAATGCCCACCTCCTCCTCGGTCTCCCGCAGGGCGGTCTCCCAGATGGTCTCGCCCGGATCACGGCGGCCGCCGGGAAAGGCGATCTGACCGGTGTGACGGCGCAATGTGTCGGCCCGCCTCGTCAGCAGGACCGAATAGCCGTGCTCGCGCTCCACCAGTCCCACCAGCACTGCAGCTGGGGTCAGGGGGGCGGGCTCTTCGGCGAGATCGGCGGTTCGCGGTCCGAAGTCGGATTCCACAAGACCCTCAGCGGGCTCGCGGTCTTCCAGGGGATCCAGGCGCTGGGTGATCCATTCGCGCAAGGCCGACAGCGGCGAGTTGGGACTCACGAGACCGGCGCCTCCACAGGCCCGATGGGAAACCACGTCCCGCCCGACTCGACCCCCAGGGTTCCGTCGCGCTCCTGAGCCATCTCCACCAGTTCATAGAAGACCGGCCGGCTGATCAGGGCCTCCAGCCCCCGACGGACATGCAGATAGGGCCGCGGCTCGTCAGTGGCCGGGTCGATCTCCACCCGGATCAGATGGTCGGGGCCGGCCTCGACCTCGTCGCCCACATTGGTGGCGAAGCGCAGGACCGGACGGCCCTCGGCGTCAGCGCCCGCGTCCAGGGCGGTGGCGATGAAGGGGGCGTCCTCGACGGTGATCTTCATCTTCTCCACCGGCGTCACCAGCCAGTAGCCGTCCGGGTCCCTACGCAGGACGGTGGAGAACAGGCGCACCAGGGGCGCCCGGTTGATGGTCGCCCCCTCATGGACCCAGCGGCCATCGGCGGTGATGACGATGTCGATCTCGCCGGAATGGGCGGGGTTCCACAGGTGCACCGGGGGCAGCCCCCGGCCGGGCGCCTGCTTGGCTGCGGCGATCACCCCGTCCAGGCCGGGTTTGGTGTCGAGCTCTGTCATCGCCAGAAGGTAGGCGCGTGCGCGGGGCGCCTCAAGGCGCCGTTACGGCGCCCTGCAGCACGTCGGTCCCACCGCCCTGACCCAGCCGCCGGAGCAGCAGACGGCGGGGATCGACGGGGCCAGGCATCACGATCTGGCCGGTGGCCTCGGCGGAAAAGCCCAGCCGTCCGAAGAAGGGCGGATCGCCCACCAGCAGGACCCCGCCAAAGCCGGTGGCCTCAGCCGCCGCACAGGCGACCTCCACCAGCCGGGCGCCGGCCC
>JAHUZY010000403.1 GCA_019264505.1 Phenylobacterium sp.
CCCTCGGCCAGGCGACAGCCGGCCTCGGTCAGGTCGGCCCGCTCGGTGAGCGCCTCGGCGGTCATGGCCATCTCGGCGCAGAGGGCGTCCATCACCGAGCCTTCGCCCATGGAGAGCTTGCGCCCGGCCAGGTCCAGGGCCTGGATACCATTGGTGCCCTCATAGATCGGGCCGATGCGGGCGTCGCGATAGTGCTGGGCCGCGCCGGTCTCCTCGATGAAGCCCATGCCCCCGTGGACCTGGACGCCGAGGGAGGCCACCTCGACCCCCACATCGGTGGACCAGGCCTTGGCGATGGGGGTCAGCAGGTCCTGGCGGGCCTTGGCGCTGGCCCTGGCCTCCGGCGTGGGGGCCAGGCGGGCATGGTCGGCGAGCACGCCGGTCATGAAGCAGATGCCCCGGGCCGCCTCGATCTTGGCCTTCATCAGCATCAGGGTGCGGCGCACGTCGGGATGGTCATAGATGGGGGCTGGCGAGGCGCCGCCCCAGGCGGATTTGCCTTGCGTGCGGTCCTGGGCGTAGGTCAGCGCCTGCTGGAAGGCCCGCTCGGCGATGCCGACGCCCTCGACGCCCACCTGCAGGCGCGCGGCGTTCATCATGACGAACATGTGGGCCAGACCCTGGTTCAGTTCGCCGACCAGCTCGGCCTGGGCGCCGTCGAACATCATCACGCAGGTGGGCGAAGCGTGGATGCCCAGCTTGTGCTCGATCGACGCGGCCCACAGCCGGTTGGCCTCGCCCAGCGTCCCATCGTCCAGGACGGCGCGCTTGGTGGCCAGGAACAGCGAAATGCCCTTCACCCCGGGCGGCGCGTCGGGCAGGCGGGCCAGGACCAGGTGGCAGATATTGTCGGCCGCGTCGTGGTCGCCCCAGGTGATGAAGATCTTCTGGCCATAGAGCCTGTAGCCGCCGCTGCCGTCTGGCTCGGCCCGGGTGGTGAGCGCGGCCAGATCGGAGCCCGCCTGGGGCTCGGTGAGGTTCATGGTGCCGGTCCATTCCCCCGACACCAGCCTGGGCAGCACCAGTCGCTTCTGCCGCTCGGTGCCATGCTGGGTCAGGGCCTCGATGGCCGCCTGGGTCAGCATGGGGCAGAGGCCAAAGGCCATATTGGCCGCATGGACCATTTCGAAGACCGCCAGCTCCATGGCCTTGGGCAGGCCCTGGCCGCCGTGTTCAGCTTCGGCCGACAGGCTGTTCCAGCCCTGCTGGGCGAAGGCGCGATAGGCGTCGGCGAAGCCGGGCGCGGCGGTGACCTTGCCATCGGCATGGCTCGCGCCGGCCTGATCGCCGGCCCAATTGAGCGGCGCCAGGACCTCGGTGGTGAAGGCGCCGGCGGCGTCCAGCACGGCCGCCACGGTGTCGGCGTCCAGCTCCGGGAAGCTTGTCTCCACAAGGTCCCCATGGCCGGCGACGTGCAGGGCGAAGGCGATGTCGCGGACGGGGGCGCGGAAGGTCATGGGCGGCTCCTGTTGAGGCAGGGCTATGTAGGCTGAGTGACGTTGCGTCACCAAGGCTTGCGGTCCCCAGGGCGACAAGGGGCGGGGTTTGCGGCTATCACCGGCGCGACTTCAGGATGGGACCATGACCATGACGCAAGCCGATGCGGCGGCCGATCGCGCCGCCCAGGCCCTGGCCAGCGGCGCCCTCGCCATCCTGCCCACCGAGACGGTCTATGGCCTGGCCGCCGACGCAGCCGATCCCCGCGCCGTGGCCGCCCTGTTTCAGGCCAAGGGTCGGCCGCGCTTCAACCCCCTGATCGCCCATGTGGCCGACCTGGCCATGGCGCAGACGGTGGGCGTGTTCGATGAGCGCGCCATAGCGCTCGCCGAGGCCTTCTGGCCCGGCCCCCTGACCCTCGTCCTGCCAGTGGCCGATGGGGATGCGGTGTGCGACCTGGCCCGGGCAGGGCTCGACAGCGTCGCCATCCGGGTTCCTGGCCATCCGCTGGCCCGGTCGGTGATCGCAGCTCTCGGCCGCCCTGTGGTCGCGCCATCGGCCAACCGGTCGGGGCGGCCCAGTCCCACCACCTTCGCCGACGCCCTGGAGGAGACCGGGGTCTTTGCGCTGGCGGCCCTGGACGGTGGGTCCTGCACGGTCGGACTGGAGTCCACGGTGGTCGCCCTGCTGGACGAACCACGGCTGCTGCGCCCCGGCGCGGTGACGCGTGCGCAGATCGAGGCGGTGATCGGGCCCCTGGCCGAAGCCGAGGACGACGCCCGCCGCTCGCCCGGCCGCATGGCGCGCCACTACGCCCCCCAGGCGCCTGTCCGGTTGGACGCCGCTGCGCCGGAGGCCGACGAGGCCTATCTGGCCTTCGGACCCGGCGCGCCGGAAGGCCCGCGGGTGTTCAACCTCAGTCCGGCCGGCGACCTGGCCGAGGCCGCGGCCAATCTGTTTTCCTATCTGCGGGCGGCGGACCGCACCGCGCCGCGGGCCATCGCGGTGGCGCCGATCCCGACCGAGGGCCTCGGCGAGGCGATCGATGATCGCCTGCGCCGGGCGGCGGGCTTTGTCGGCTAGGCTGTGAGGGGCTAGATTTATCCCATGACCATTTCCGTCCCCGCCGATGTGATCTCCCGCCTGAAGGCCGTGCTCGGCGAGGGCGGCTGGAGCCAGGACCCCGAGCGCCTGGCGCCCAAGCTTCTGGAATGGCGCGACCGCTGGAGCGGCCAGACGCCGTTCCTGGCCTTGCCCGGCTCGACGGAGGCGGTGTCCGCCGTGGTCGGCATCTGTTTCGAGGCCGGCGTGCCGATCACCCCGCAGGGGGGAAACACCGGCCTGGTGGGCGGCCAGATCCCCATGGGCGAGATTCTCCTGTCCACTGAGCGCCTGCGCGCCGTTCGCGACGTGGACGCCCTGGACGATGTCATGGTGGTGGAGGCCGGCGTCACCCTGGCCGGCGCCCATGAGGCGGCCCTGGCCAAGAACCGGCGCTTCCCCCTGGATCTCGCCTCGCAGGGGACCGCGACCATCGGCGGGGTGATCTCCACCAACGCTGGCGGCACAGCCGTGCTGCGCTATGGGACCACGCGGGACCTGGTGCTGGGCCTGGAGGCGGTGCTGCCCAATGGCGAGATCTGGAACGGCCTCAAGCGCCTGCGCAAGGACAATACCGGCTATGACCTCAAGCAGCTGCTGATCGGGGCCGAAGGCACGCTAGGTGTGGTCACGGCCGCCAGCCTGAAGCTGTTTCCCATCCTGCCGTCGCGGGCCGTGGCCATGGTCGGCCTCGCCAGTCCGCGGGCCGCACTCGACCTGCTGGCCCGGGCCAAGGAGGCGGCCGGCGGCGGGGTGGAGGCGTTCGAGCTGATCAGCCGGGTGGGGGTGGACTTCGCGCTCAAGAACATCGCCGGCCAGCGCGATCCTTTGGCGCAGACCCATCCCTGGTACGTGCTGGTGGAGCTGGCCTCTGGCGAGCCGGGCTCGGCTGAGGCCGCGCTGGAGCGGCTGCTTGGCCAGGCCCTGGAGAGCGGGCTGATCGCCGACGCCGTGGTCGCCCAGACCAAGACCCAGGCCCAGGCCCTGTGGTCCCTGCGGGAGAACCAGTCCCCGGCCCAGAAGCCGGAGGGCGCCACCTGGAAACACGATGTCTCGGTGCCGGTGAGCCGGGTGGCCGACTTCCTGGACGAGGCGGGCGCGGCCATGACCGCATTCGCGCCGGGATGCCGGATCTGCGCCTTCGGCCATGTGGGGGACGGCAACATCCACTATGACGTCCTGCGCCCCGATGGGGGCGACGACGCGGCCCATTCAGCGGCCCGCGACGAAGGATCGCGCCGGGTTCACGACATTGTCGCCAGGCTGGGCGGCTCCATCTCCGCCGAGCATGGCCTGGGCGCGATGAAGACCGACGAAGCCTTGCGCTACAAGGCTCCGGTGGAGGTTGCGGCCCTGCGGGCGATCCGCTCAGCCCTTGACCCCAAGCGCATCATGAATCCGCGGGTGCACTTCTAGGCCCCGCAACCGCCTTGGCTTTGTCATGAAGACAGGTCAAAGGACCGCGCCATGCTGTTCGTCCTTTCCCCGGCCAAGGCGCTGGACTTCTCCGCCCCTGACAAGCTGCTCGGCATGACCGCCCCGCAGTTCGAAGCCGATGTGGCGGAGCTGGCCAAGACCACCCGCAAGCTCACCGTCTCTGATTTGAAGCGGCTGATGTCCCTGTCGGACAAGCTGGCCGAGCTGAACCGCGCTCGCTTCCAGGCCTTTGATCCCGACAGCGAGGATGGCCTGCAGGCCGCGCTGGCCTTCAACGGCGATGTCTATGCCGGCCTGCGCGCCCGGCAGATGAGCAAGGCCGACCTGGACTGGGCGCAGGATCACCTGCGGATCCTGTCGGGCCTCTATGGCCTGCTGCGGCCGCTGGACGTGATCCAGCCCTACCGGCTGGAGATGGGCACGCGGCTGAAGACCAAGCGCGGGGCCACCCTCTATGACTTCTGGGCCGACAAGATCGCCGTGGCGCTGAATGCGGCCGCGCAGGGCCATGCCGACCCGACGCTCGTTAACCTGGCCAGCCAGGAATATTTCGGCGCCGTCGACGCCCGGGCCCTGAAGCTGCCGGTCCTGACCATCCGCTTTCTGGACGAGAAGGACGGCCACGCCCGCATCGTCAGCTTCTACGCCAAGAAGGCCCGCGGCCTGATGACCCGCTGGGCCATCGACAACCGGATCAGCCGGGTCGATGATCTGAAGGGCTTTGATGGGGACGGCTACCGCTTCGCCGCCGCCGACTCCCAGCCGGGCGAATGGACCTTCATCCGCCAGCAACCGAACGCCGCCGCCGCGGCCTGAAGACCACCCCAGGGGGAGAGCTACGCATGGCCGCAGACTATGGGATCGCCGGACACGTCGCCATCGTCACCGGCTCCACCAGCGGCATCGGCTTTGCGCTCGCCTCGGCGCTGGCCGAGCAGGGCGTGCATGTGATCCTCAACGGCCTGGGAGACCCCGCCCAGATCGAGACCAACCGGCGCGAGCTGCAGGCCCGCACCAACGCCTCGATCCGCTATCACGGCGCCGACATGACGAGGCCCAATGAGATCGCCGACCTGGTGGACTATGCCGCGCGCGAATTCGGCCGCCTCGACATCCTGGTCAACAATGCGGGCATCCAGCACGTCTCGCCCATCGAGGACTTCCCGCCCGAAAAGTGGGACGCGCTCATCGCCATCATCCTGTCCTCGGCCTTCCACGCCACCCGGGCGGCCGTGCCGATCATGAAGGCGCAAGGCCGCGGCCGGATCGTCAATATCGCCTCGGCCCACGGCCTGGTGGCCTCGCCGTTCAAGTCGGCCTATGTGGCGGCCAAGTTCGGGGTGGTGGGCCTGACCAAGGCGGTGGGCGTGGAGCTCGCCCGCACCGGCGTCACCTGCAACGCCATTTGCCCCGGCTATGTAAAGACCCCCCTGGTGGAGGCCCAGATCGGCGACCAGGCCCGCTCCCGGGGCATTTCCGAAGACCGGGTGGTGGACGAGGTCATCCTGGCCGCCCAGCCCAACAAGGCCTTCGTCGAATACGACCACCTGGCCGGCATGCTGCTCTACCTCGTCTCCGACATGGGCGCCTCAGCCACCGGCGCCGCGCTGTCGGTGGACGGCGGTTGGACGGCGACCTGAGGTTAAGGGGTGCGTTGGCCCGCAACACAGGTTCGCCCGCCGGGGCGAGAGCGCCAATGGTCAGTCGCCTTTCGATTGCTGTGAGTGGAACGGCCGAAGAACGACCTCACCACCACGGGCGGAGCCACGGCCTTGCGACCGATTTCGCAATGTGAATTCAGCTCGCCACTACCTCTGCTAAAATGCGCCCCATACCTGCTGGCTGGAACTTCGCATCGGCCATTCGACTCGCGATGAGATTTCGAAGACGCACGTAGCCAAGACCCTCGCCGTGACGATGCGCGAACTCGTGAAGCACGTCTCTCCCGCGAAAAGTCTTGGCCCAACGATCGCTCGTTAGATCTGCGGTAAGTTCAGATTGCGTTCTCTGCTCCAAGGTAAGAAGTGCAGAACTAGAAAGCTCTGACTGCTCAAGATCATGCATCTTCGCAAGTGACCTGGACAGTGCCGATGCAACTCCGTTCGATGGGCTGAGGCGTGGATCTGACTTGAGATTAAGGGAAGAATTTATCTTCTCACCTACACGCTTCTTCAATTCATGCAAAACGAGCGCAGGAACGCACGCGCGAGCGCATTCTCGAAGCTCATTCCAAACGTCCTCAGCGTTAGAGAACTTTTTTATATCTAGAGCTCGCAATGTCTCAAGAATGAACTGAGGCTGCAGCAAGTAGTTTTCTATATGATATACGTCCCATCTAAAGCGATGTTTTTCACTGGGTGGTACCCCATCCCCATCGCCATCCCAATCCGTTATCGATCTGACCTCGAATGGTATTTTGCCAGATTTGGCGGCTCTCTCCAATGTATTATGAAGGCTTCTAACTCGGTCTTTGCTTCCACCTGACAGGCAATTCAGTCGCTCTTGCATTTCGGGAAACAGCTTCTGCACGAGGTTTATATCGTACTCCGACTCGCCTCCACCCTCGAATATAAGGACTTTGCCGCCAGGCCTGAACGCCGCCAAATCTCCAACGAGGTCGAGCACGAGCTGCTCGGCATCCTCCTCTGCCTCCATCCGCGAAAGCTGATTTGTCGCGAAATCGAGGTGTAGCGCCGAGGACATATGGAAGAGGGAAAACTCGTCTTGTCCAAGCGTCTCACGGATGAGGGCATCGGAATGGGTTATGAGCCAAATCTGGTTGTCTAAGGCGGACGCTAAGTGCTCCGAGTAGAACTTCGGCAACTTACGAATAAGGCTGGGATTCAGGTGTAGTTCAGGTTCATCGAGTAAAACTATGGAATATCTTGGGGCCGAATTCCGTATTCTGAGATAACCATACAGTATTTCTTTCTCGCCAGCGCTTAGTTCATTCAAGTCATGAGTGGAGCCATCCTTTCCAATAACAGGGAATGTCAGAGTCCCTTGAGGCGTCGGAAGGGGGCCGGGGAATGACTTGTCCGGAAAGAACGTTGTGAAAAGACTTTGTAGCGTAGATGTAAGGCTTGTTGAGCTATTTAATTTAGTGCCGGCGCGCTCTGCAAGAACTTCTTGCACATATCCTGCCGCCAACTCCGACTTGATGTTCGTGTACTTCGACTGGTAGTTATAGAGGGCGGTATTTTTTTGCTGCTGCTTGTGCGCGTCTAGATTTACGTTTAGGTTTTGAACCAGCTCCCTCTGGAAGTGCCGCTGCGGGCTATGGTAATCTATGAGTCCAAGCACTCTTGGCATGTAGCTGCGAAACACCAGAGAAGCAGCTATGCTGTCGATTAGATTTAAGTCGCCACCTGGAGTGTACGTAAGTCCAATTTCTAGATCATCCTTTTCTAGCTCATCCATAAGGATTGGTAGATTTAGTTCGACCATCCTATTTGCAGCTTCCTGCTGTGCTCTGATCTGCTCAGCGGGAACTCCTACGGCAAGCCTAAAATCTCCTGGACGGAATATGGCGCCAGAGATTTCCCTTGCGCCGTTGGCTGCTAGATAAGCTCTCTCGTCAGGATGAAGCCTTATTGTGCACCTAAGTTCAAGCGGCGTGTCTCGTTTGTTAAGTAGTGGAATAAGATCGACGCGCCCGAACTCGTCTTGCGGCATTTGAAACTCATTGAACCACTGATGTATTTCGCCCGGCTGATACTCCCCGTACACAGTTTTGAGCAGGCGAATAGCGTCGAATATGGTCGATTTACCGCAGCCGTTTGGGCCAGCAACAATCACTGTTGTGCCGAGGTCTTTCATTTCAGCGTATTTGACGCCTCGAAAGTTCTTTATCGTAAGTGAAGTGATGTGCATCCAATTAGGCCGATTTCTGCATAGCTGGGCGATACGATTCCCGTCTCGGAGCACGCTAAGCTTGCACGGCTCGCGCGCAACCATCTTCGTGGGATCGGTTGCAGCCAGGAGTCTCGCCAGAAGGCACTTCACGAAAGCGTTGGAGCGCGCCCGCTGGCGCGGCGCGGTAGCGCTTGCCGCTCAGCTTGAGGCGGCATCCGAAAAGCAAGTCTTTCCAAGCCGACACCTGAACATGAAAAGGTCTGCTTCTCTAATCGGGCATGGGGGTCAAGCTGGTTTTGCTCTTCGGCCTGATCGATCACGCGGGTCACGCTTCTCTTCGCAGTCTGGATGGCTCCTTACGAGCGGAGCCGCTGCACGCATGCATGGGATCAGGGTCTGGAGAGCCTCGCTATTGGTCGCGCTCGGAGCGCAGCAGACATTTTCGGCTTCATCCATCCCGTCGTCCGCGTGGGACGATCCGGCCAGGATCGGATTGAGGTGCGGTAGGTCAGGTCATGCCGCAGCCTCCGATCCGTGCCGGAACTCTGTGCCGTCCGCCCACATGCGGTGCAGAACGACAGCAAGCTTGCGGGCGACGGCGACGATGGCGCGCCGGCGCCCCTTGGTCTTCATCAGCCGCATGCCCCAGGCCTTCAGGCTCGACCACGCGATCGAGCGCATGAGCATCGCGTTGGCGGCGGCGTAGAGAGTGGCGCGCACATCGGAGTCGCCGGCGTGGGAGATGCGCCCGGGATTGTCCTTCTCGCCGGACTGGAAGCGTCTGGGCGTCAGTCCGAAGTGGGCGCCGACGGTGCGCGAGCGCTTGAAGCGGGCGGGATCGTCGACCGCGGCCTTGAAGCTCAGGGCGGTGATCTCGCCGACGCCGGGGATGCCCATGAAACGGGTGCAGACCTCGTCTTCGTGAGCCGCCTTCCTCACGCGCCGGTCTAGCTCCATGAAGGTCTCGAACAACATCTGCCGCGCGTGCAGCATCGGCAGCAGAGCCCGGCTCAGCGCCGGATCGCTCTCGATGGTGTCGCGCACGGCGACGTCGAAGGCGCCGCGCGACAGGCGCATGGGCAACTTCACGCCGAACACCTTCAGCAGGCCCCGGATCTCGTTCTCCAGGTCGATGCACTTGCGCTGCATCACCTTGCGGCTGGTGAGCAGCGCCCGCAGATGATGGCTCTCAACGCTCTTCACATGAACCCGGCTGTACCACCCGGAGCGGAGGATCTGGGCGATGCCGCGAGCGTCGTGCTTGTCCGTCTTGTTGCGCATGGCCGACAGCGCCGCCGCGACCTGCCTCGCCTCCATGCACACGACGTCGAAGCCGGCTTCCCGAAGGCCATAGGTCAGATGCTGGGTGAGCGTGCCGGCCTCCAGGCCGACCTGATGGATCGGCTCGCCGAACGCATTCAGGCAGCGGACCAGGTCCGGCACATCCGACGGCACTGATCGCTCGAGGCGGACCTTCCCGTCATCATCAATGATGCAGACCGCCACTGAGCGCAGCGACACATCCAACGCAGCGTAGAACATCGTCGTCTCCCTTCATCTCGGACTGAGCCGAGAACTCTATGGGAGCTTGCCCCTTCGCAGGACCGCCCGATTACGCATGCTATGGGCCTGATACCGACGCGTTAGATTGCGATTCCTGTTCAGTTTCGGAGGCGGTCCTACCTAGCGTCGGCCAGTAGCCCATCTAAGAACGTTAAACGCACGGGCCCCACTCCGGCGCACCCACCCCCGCCCGCACCCTTGACCTGCCGCCTTCGCCCGCCTCTCTTCTCGCCCAACAAGTGTTTGAAAATGAGGAGGACGCCGTGGCCTATAAACCCTTTGACCTGACTGGAAAGGTGGCCCTGGTCACCGGCGGCAATGGCGGGATCGGCTTTGGCATGGTCGAGGCCATGGCTCAGGCCGGCGCCGACATCGTCATCTGGGGCTCCAATCCCGACAAGAACCGGGCGGCGGAAGAGAAGCTGAAGCCCACCGGGGTGCGGGTGCTGACCCAGGTGGTCAATGTGGCCGACGAGAGCGCCGTGGCCGACGGCATGGAGGCCGCCGTGGCCAAGATGGGCGCGGTGCACACGGTGGTGGCCAATGCCGGCATCGGCGGCGGGGCCAAGTCGTTCTCGGAGTTTCCCACCGAGACCTATCGCAAGGTGCTGTCGGTCAATCTGGACGGGGTGTTCTTCACCTTCCGGGAGGCGTGCAAGCACATGGTCGCCCGGGGCGACGACGGGCAGGGGGGCTCGCTGGTGGCGATCTCGTCCCTGTCGGCCCTGGACGGGGCGGCGCGAAACCAGGCCTATGCGGCCACCAAGGGCGCCCTGATCCCCATGGTCCGGGCCATCGCCGTGGAGCATGCCCGCTATGGGGTGCGGGCCAATGTGATCCTTCCGGGCTGGGTCGCCACCGACATGACGGCCGCGGCCCAGGACAATGACAAGTTCAACGAGAACGTCATCAAGCGGGTGCCCATGCGCCGCTGGGGGGAGCCGGCGGACTTCGGCGGCATGGCGGTTTATCTGGCCTCGGACGCCTCGCGCTTCCACACCGGCGACTCCTTCCTGATCGACGGCGGCTACGGCGTCTTCTGACCCCGACTTTCGCGCCGCAGGCGCTGAAAAAAGGAGGGTGACACGAAGGGCACGAAGGGAAGCCAAGGACACGAAGGCCTCGCGGCTTCTTCCTTTGTGTCCTTCGCGGTCCTTTGTGTTCTTTGTGTCGCCTCTTTATTGAATGCGCTGCGCGCGGGGCCTTGCCCCCCTGACGCAGGGTCAGTGTTTGCGGGCGCGGCGGTCGGCGCCATGGTGGGGGCAACCAGAACACCACGGGAGACGACGCCATGACCCTGCACACGCCGCTTTGCGACCTCTTGGAGATCCAGCATCCGATCATGCAGGCCGGCATGGGCGGGGTGGCCTATGCCGAGCTGGTGGCCGCGGTCTGCGAGGCCGGCGGCTATGGGGTGCTGGGCATGGCCGGCCGCTCGCCGGACTTCATCCGCGAGGAGATGCGCAAGGTCCGCCAGCTGACCGACAAGCCGTTCGGCGTCGACCTGCTGGCCGCCTCGCCCGAGAGCCTGACGGCCTCGGTGGAGATCATCATCGAAGAGGGCGCCTCGTCCTTCATCGCAGGCCTCGGCGTGCCCATGCCGATCATGGAGAAGCTGAAGGCCGCGGGCCTCAAGGTCATGGTGGTCTGCGGGGCGGTGAAGCATGCGGTGAAGGCCGAGCAGGCCGGCTGCGACGCGGTCATCTGCCAGGGCGGGGAGGGCGGCGGTCATACGGGCCTCGTCGGCACCCTGCCGCTGGTCTGCCAGGCCGTGGAAGCGGTGAAGATCCCGGTGGTGGCTGCCGGCGGCATTTCCGATGGCCGGGGGCTGGCCGCGGCGCTGGCGCTCGGCGCGCAGGGGGTCTGGATCGGCACCCGGTTCATCGCCTCGACCGAGGCCCATGCGGGCCAGGCCTATCGCGAGGCCGTCGTGGCCGCTCAGGACGTCGATACGGTCCGCACCCGCTGCTATTCGGGCAAGCCCATGCGGGTGATGAGCAACCCCTATGTGGCCGATTGGGAGAGCCGGCCCCAGGAGATCCAGCCCTTCCCCCTGCAGGCCATGCACTCCACCCAGACCGGGGTCATGGGGGGCATCGGCGGACAGATCGAGGGGCTGGACCCTGACCGCTCCTGCTTCGCCATGGGCCAGTCGGCCGGCGGCGTCCACGACATCAAGCCGGCCGCCCAGATCGTCGCCGAGATGGTGGCTGAGGCCGAGGCCGCCATCGACCGCATGGCGCGCCTGCGGGGTCTGGTCCCGGCCTGACGCGGCCTGGCGTCAGGGGGCGCCGAGGAAGCCTTCGGGGTCGTTGGCGAGGCCCGCAAAGGCGCCCAAGCAACGCTGCCAGACGGCGACCTGGTCGCGTAGGTCGCCCTCGGTCTGGGTGTCGGCGAGCAGCAGGCCGTAGCGGATATCGGCCTGCTCGCCGCGCATCACGGTGCGGCAGAGGATGTCGCGGCCGTTGAAGGCGTTGAGGTGCTCCAGCGTCAGGGTGCGTTTTTCGACGCTGGCCGAAAAGCCCAGGGCGCGGCAGGCGCGGCCGGCCTCGTCGCAGCCGATGAATTCGGCCCCGAAGATGCCCCCGGGCGTCACCACATTGAGGCGGACCTGGCCGCCTTCACGGCCCTCCATCTCGCCCCGGGCGCCCATGCCGGCCAGGACGGCGATCAGGGTGCTGGGGTCGCGGGCCGGCGCCTGGGCCTGGGCCGCTCCGGCGGCGAAGGTGAACGCCAGGCCGATGGCCAGGCTCTTGGCGAGGTGAAGTTGAAGCATGATCTCGTCCCCCAGAAATGTCCTCTGATCCGCTAGCAGAAGCGCCCGGCCCGCGCGAGCTTTCGCCCCTCAGGCGCGCGCCCGTGACAAGCTGGGCTTCAGCCTCCTAGACTGGGCTCATGCGTTCTTCCGCCCTGATCCTTGCTCTGTCGCTGTCGAGTCTGGCCCTGCCTGCCCAGGCGCAGGAGCGGACGCCGGCGCAACGCCAGACCCTGGCGGACATCGCCTATGTGCTGGGCGAAAGCCATGCCCTGCGGCAGGCCTGCGAAGGCGCCTATGACCAGTACTGGCGCGACCGGATGATGGGGGTGACCGACGCTGAGGCGCCCGATGCGGCCCTGGATCGCCGGTTGAAGGAGGCCTTCAATTCCGGCTTCGCCAGCCGCCGGGCGGAGTTTCCCGAGTGCAGCCGCGCCAGCCGCATCGCCGAGGCCGCCGCCGCCCGCCGGGGCCAGGCGCTGGCCGCCAGCCTCGCCTCGGTCCGCCACCGGGTCGACCCCCGGGAGGCCGAGGCCCGCCGCAAGGCCCTGGAGATGGAGGCGATGGAAGAGGATCTGTCCCTCCGTCCCTGAAGTGCGGCTTCGCCCCTGGCGCGACCGACCTTGACAGGCGAGGTCCAGCTCCCAATTTTGCGGCTGCGGGCCGGGCCCCTCTGACAGTCATGGTGACTGTGATGTCGGACCGCATCGAGGGTGCTCGATGACTGGGCTCGGACCGAATTCGCCGCATTATGCGTTGGATCGCGACGTTCGCCGCTCCGTCAGCGCGGGCGCCAGAATCGCAATGGGTCCCGCGGGCCCCTGTGGAGACATCCGATCCCGATGATTATCGCCCTGCTCATTCTTGGCGGATTGGTGCTGCTCGCCGTGGGCGGCGAATCCCTGGTCAGAGGCGCGGTCGGCGTCGCCCGCACCCTGGGGGTTTCGCCCCTGCTGACCGGCCTGGTCATTGTGGGCTTCGGCACCTCGACCCCTGAACTGGTGACCAGCCTGATGGCCGCCCTCCAGCATTCCCCCGGCATCGCTGTGGGCAATGTGGTCGGCTCCAACATCGCCAACATCCTGCTGATCCTGGGGGTGACCGCGGTCATCTCGCCGATCATGATCCGGCCCTCGGCCATCCGTCGCGACATGATCGTGCTGGGCCTGTCGTCCGCCGCCGCCCTGCTCGCTGTGCTGGCCGGCTTCATCGACCGCTGGTTCGGCGGCCTGCTGCTGGCCTCGCTTGTCGCTTACGTAGCCTACGCCTATGTCCGCGAGCGCGGCCGGATAGCGGCGGAGGATGCGGCGTCTGACGTCGAGCGTCCCAAGGCCGATCTGAAGATCGTCGGCAAGTTCATGCTGATGTCGGTGGCCGGCATCGCGCTCACGGTCCTGGGCGCCCGGCTGCTCGTTTCTGGCGCCATCGATCTGGCCGAGGGCTTCGGCGTCTCGCAGACCATCATCGGCCTGACCATTGTCGCCGTCGGCACCTCCCTTCCGGAAATGGTGGCCTGTGTCATCGCCGCCCTGCGCCGCCATTCTGACGTGGCGGTGGGCAATGTGATCGGGTCGAATATCTACAATGTGCTGGGCGTGCTGGGCGTCACGGCCATGGTCTATCCGATCCGCATTCCGCCGGAGATCGCCAGCCTGGACATCTGGGTGCTGCTGGGCGCCACCGGCCTGCTGGCGGTGTTCCTGCGCACCGGCGGCGGCCTGCAGCGGCTGGAGGGCGCAGCCTTCCTGATCGCCTATATCGCCTATGTGGGCGTGCTGGCCC
>JAHUZY010000413.1 GCA_019264505.1 Phenylobacterium sp.
GATCATCGAGGCGGAAATCGTAGAACAGCTGCGGCGGAGCGCTTTGCGTGCCCATCATCGCCATGGCCTCCCAAGCCAACAACGACAAGGGAATCACGCCTCCAAGCGGCGATCAACAGCCGACTAAATCAACAACATCAGTCACAAGCGGACTCGACCGCTTCCCCCGTTACCCGACATGACCCGCACCTCGGGGTCGCTCAGGAACAGGCTTTGTTGTAAGCTGGCCGCGGCGGCCAGCTCCACCCCAGAAAGATCAACCGATGTCGCGAACAAGCACAGTCGTCCGCTTCCCCAAAACAACTGCCCAAGCGGCGCGGCTTAAGAAGCTTTCTAGGCGTGACGAACCGATCGCAGTCACAATAAAATTGCTCTCCGATGTTGATCCATTTCGTGAACAGCGAGCTTGGCGCATCCTATTCGGTCTCTACCAGGACTGCGCGTGCGTTCGCTGGTCGAAGGGGTTCAAGAAGACGCCCGGCGTACCTTTTTCCGGCAGAATGCGCCCTTCCCGCTTGCCTCTTTTCCTTCGCGAAGCGGTAGCATTCGTGGCTGAGGGGCGAGCGGAGATCTGGATCGAAAGCGAGAAGTTGCGCCCCCAGCTGCAAAAGTTGATGGCGGTCGGAGCTTAAGCATGCACGACCATCTGAGGCACGGCGTCCGGAGCTGATTCTGGCTTAGATGCGCCACAAAGCGGACCTTGGCACTCTCGCGGGATTAGACCGGCTGTGCACCGCCACCGAGCGCTGTGCACCGCCACCGAGCATAGCTCGTCGGCAACGCGAGGACGTTCGCAAACCGACCTGCCAACCCGCGACGCGGCGTGGCCGCGCGTCTGGGAGGCACGCAAAACGCCGCTACGCCAAAGGGTCGTCTTCATCCTGGTCGATCAGATCGGCGGGCGCGGCGGTAAGTGAAATGCCGGCCTTCCTCCCCGCTTCGTGGAACCACAGATTCACGATTTTGGCATCGTCGCTGGCTGGTAGCGGACTGGCCCGGCGGACCTTGAAGGTAGTCGGCAGGTTGACCGAGTTTCCGAAAACTAGGGCATGCTGCTTGGGCAGCGTCGGCAGCCGGCGGAGCACGCCGTCCGAGATTGACGGAGACATCTGCCTGATCTGAGACAGGTCATCCGGGTTCTGGATGCGGTGGACTACGAAGTTCGAGCACTGTGACAGGACGGTTTTAGACAGCTCGCTCGGACGCTGCGAAGCGACCATCAGGAAGAGGCCATACTTGCGGCCTTCCTTGGCAATCCGTTCAAACACCCGGCCCGCATCGAGCGCGTATCGCGACGGCGCAGCCGAGATGTACCGATGCGCCTCCTCAAGCACCAGGTGGACGGGAAATCGGTTGCGGGGGTCCGCATGCCGCAGCAGTCTAAAGACCATGCGTGCGATAACTGCACTAACGAGTTCGACGACCTCGTCCTCGACGGCATTCATGTCGACAATGACGATCTGCGATGCTTTGACGTGGCAGTCCTGCTGGGCGCCAAGGCCGAGGAGGCGGCCCAGGAACGGTCCGGTGTCCTTCGCCGCACCCGTTGCTGAATGTCGAAGGAATGCGTAGTCCTGACGCTCGAGCAGGGCTTTGAACCGCGTGACCATTTGTGAGCAGTAGTCGCGGATTTGGCGATTGCCGTGCGCCTCCTCATAAAGCAAAGCTAAATCTATCGCGTCTCCTAGGGTTTCGAATTCAAAGGGGCTGTTCGTATAATCTGGCATCTTGAAGTCGACTACAGTGTGTCCGCCGCTGCCATCTTCTCCGACGAGATAGTCGAATGCATCCTCGATATTTTCCATTTTGCCGTAGCTGACAGCGATCTTGGCGCCGATTGTACTTGAGCTGATCTCTGCCGTGCGGAAACGCTGTAAAATCCCGAGGATCCTTGTTTCCTTCGCTCCTGGCGGGCTTTCGTCAGACAGGATTTGGGTGATGCACTTGGCGAGGATGTGATTGCGAATGTCGTTCAGCTGCTGATCGGCCGCACCGCCAAACAGAGTTGCCAATCCCAGCGCCATTCGCAGGATCGGCACCTGCGTGCGCTCGCTCGCCTGAAGCAGAAGTTCCCACTCGGATAGATCTAGAAACCAGTGAGGGATGCGGAACCGGTTGGCCTCCGCGGTGCCATCGAGTATCAGCCTGTCGACACCGATCGCGCCGCCTTCGGGGAGCTCGCCAAACGCCTGGTGGTACTCGCCGTTTACGTCGAGGACGACGAACGTGGCTCCGCGGGCGTGATGCTCCTCGGGCTTTTCAAACAGCTCCTGTAGAATCGACGCAACGGTGCACGACTTGCCGCTGCCAGTGTTTCCCAGCACAGCCGCATGGCCGCCGAAGAATTCGTCAATCCGCACTTTGACCTGGTAGTCGTCGAATACGACTGATCGCCCGATCTCCAAAGTGCGAAGCCGCGTGGCCTCGGCGGGCACGCATTCGGTGCCATCAGGCCCCGTGGACTTCTCCGACGCTGGACTTGTGTCGAATATGCGGTCGAGCTCCTTGTCCAGAGCGTAGAGCACATCCGCGTAGAGCGAGGGGAAAACCGAAACGCCGAAGCGGAACCGACCCCCTTCCACGGGCAGCATGCCCACTGGCACGACGTCTAGGAACTTGGCCGAGCCTGCCTTGTCGATCTCGCCGCCATCGCCGGCGTCGCGCTCGCGGAGGCCGACGATCTCGGCGACGACGTACTCAGTCTGAGCCGGGATCATTACGAATGATCCGAGACGGGCGACATAATGTACGTCGTCGAAGCCCACGACGAAGAAGCTGTCAGTACCGCCGTGCATCTCGACGACGAACTTGTCCGCTGCGACGGCGACGACAGATCCGATAGCACGGCGGCGATCGTCAGTCGTCACCGCTTCCTCCGACGGTCGCTGCCGAGCCGGCCGCCATGGTCTGCATGACGAGTTTCACCGCATCATCAATGCGATCGTAAGGCC
This sequence comes from Phenylobacterium sp., assembly GCA_019264505.1. Taxonomy (GTDB): domain Bacteria; phylum Pseudomonadota; class Alphaproteobacteria; order Caulobacterales; family Caulobacteraceae; genus Phenylobacterium. Next base: position 2,952 of record JAHUZY010000413.1, read on the forward strand.
GTCGAGGAAGCAGGTGTTCCACGATGGTGCTGAAAAAATGGGCCGGCGCGCCGCCAGGAGGGCCTGAGCCCCCGATGATCCAAATGCGTGGATCGCTCAAGGCACGCAGCTTGTCGATGTCGCCCTCTGATTCTGGATCAGCGAAGACGATTAGCCGGAAAGTGGGAATCGTCAGGGCCTGGTAGATAATGTTGTTCAGGTGTTCGTCGCCATAGGCGTAGCCCATCGTAATCAGCACGCTCTGCTCGCGCACGATCCGCGACTGGAACTCGCGAAACAGGTCCGAGTATGGAGAACCCAAGCTCGAATTCTGCTTCGCCGGCGTAGGAAAGATCATGATCTTGGACGGCGCGTCCTGTGGCCACGTCTCGCGAATGGGGAAGAGGCCGTGATCGTCCTCAGTCCAGCTGATCGACCCGTGCAGCTTGCAGAGGTACACGAAGCCGTCGACCGCGGACCACTTTCGGTTCGAGATGTCGAGCTGCTCAGCCAGGGCGTAGCGGAAGGTCGCCTGAACGTCCTCCTGAACTTAGTTCGCGAGCTTGGCCGAACTCCCAATGTCCACATCGTGCTCTCTGCACGGACCTTCGAGTTCAATCACGACGTACGACTCCGCGCCGTAGAGGCAGAGCCGGTCACTCTACAATTGCCTGCATGGCAGGAGGTGGCCGCAGAGTTGTCGAAGGCTGGCGTCAACGCCGATACCTGGCCGGAAAGCGCTCGCGAGTTGGTGCGCAATCCGCAGGCCTTGAAGACTTTCCTGAGCTTCGCGAGCCCGCAAGAACAGCAGCCCTTCGCCAAATATCAGGCGATGTTGGAGCAGCTGTGGCGCGACAAGGTCGCCGCCGCGCCAACCGCTACAGAGATGTCCAGCCTAGCCACCGACATGGCCGGGATCATGGCTGAGGAGGAGTCGCTGTGGCTCGCTGCGTCTCGCTTCGACGCGCGCCTTGGAACGCTCCGCGACCTTGAGGCGACCGATTTGGTGGTGCGGTCTGACAATGGCCTAGCCGTCGCGTTTAGCCACCAGACTGTCTTTGAGTACGTGCTCGCGCGGAGCTTCGTCGCCGGCGCTGGCCGATTGTCGACCTACGTGCTGGAGCGTCAAAATTCCCTCTTCGTACGGGCGAAGCTCTGGTCGGCGCTTCGCTATCTGCGCGATACCGAGATCAACACCTACGAGCGCGAACTGCGGGAAATCTGGGACGCACAGGGCCTCCGGCGTCATCTGCGGCTTCTGCTGATCGAGTTCCTCGGTGAGCAACCGGACCCCATTCCGTGGGAAGTACTCGCGTTCGAACAGGTGATCAACTCGCCCGATTTTCGGTTGAACGCGTTGAAGGCAATTGTCGGCAGTGCTGCGTGGTTCGACAATTTCGCACGGACGGCGATCCCGGCTGCCATGGCCGGCAGCGATTCGGAGATCAAGCAAGCGATCCGCATCCTCATTGCCGCTTGGAAACACGCACCGCAGGAGGTCATCCGGCTTCTCAACGACCAATGGCTTCAAGACGCTGAGCGCGACTACGCGACCTGGGCAGTGCTCGATGGACGGCCAACCTGGGATGAGGAGACTCTCGCCATGGTGCGCACAGTGCTGGCCAGAACCGCGATTGGCACCTGGGAGGTCGACTACACTGCGTCATCCATTGCGGTCGAACAGCCCGAAATCGCCTTCCAGCTCATAAGAGCAAAGCTCGATTATCTTCTCAGCCAGGTGAAAGACCCTCCCCCCACCGATCCTTACCCAAGCGACGGGACGGAGGAGGAGAAGATGCTCTGGGCATTGAAGGATGCACCAGGCAAACCAATCGAGAAGCTATTCGAGGCGTCCGAATGGAACAGTCTGCCAGCCATGGCGGAGGCGGAGCCTAGGAAGTTCATGGAGGGCCTTTGGCCCTGGTACGACGACGCATTGAAGGAGCTTCAGCGACGGCTGACCGACAACAGCGTCGACCATCTTTATCCTGGCCAATACTCACTGCGCCTTGATGTGGGCGACGACGCCGGCGACCGGATCGGGCGAGACGAACCGTTGCTCAGCAGCCTTGTGGAGGCCGTTGAATCCGTCGCGCGAAACGAGCCTGACTATTTCGCAGTTTGGGCCCAGGCACAGGGCGGCTTCGAACTGATGGCCGTCCAGCGGCTCATCGCGCAGGGGATGGCATCTGCTCCGGAAACATACGCGGCGAGGGCGCTGGCATGGCTCTTTGAGGACCCCAGGCGGCTACAGCTTGGCAATTCCAGCGCCACCCGTCAGACCACCAGCTTCCTTGTGCGGAGCGTCGCCCCATTTTGGAGTGACGACGAGATCGCCGAGTTCGAGAAGAGGTTGGGCGCGTTCAGGCCGCCGGTACCGTCTCACCTGACGACGCCTTCACAGCGACGTCTCTTCTCCAACCTAATCCGGTCCACGCGTGCGCACCTCCTTTCTCAGGTTCCCGAAGATCGACTGAGCCAAGCGGCGCGAGAGTTGATTCGCACAGAGACGCGGGCACTGGGGGAATTGGACCACGGCATTCGGCACTATGGCCCGGGGCTCATCGGCTCGCCCATGGAAGCTGGCTCAATGGGCAAGGCGAAGGACCGAGAAATCCTCAAGATTCTCGATGAGGTCCCAGACGATACCGAGTGGGATCACCCGCGCAGCTGGATGCGAGGAGGCAATATTCAGCTTTCGCGCGCGTTCGCGGAGTTCGCAAAAGCTGATCCCGAAAGAGCGCTTCGTTTGATGGAGCAATTCGAACCTGGAAAGCAGGAACGTGCAGCCGGCTACGCACTGGATTCGATTTCCGAGAACGCGGGATATGATGACGCACTACAGGCCGCTCTAATCGATCTTCACGATCGGGGCTTCGGCGCCGATGAGTATCGCGGCTCGGCCGCGCATGCGATCACCAAGATCGCGCAGCGTGGCTCGGTAACCGAGGACGTCATCGAGATCTTGATTGGATGGCTCACCGTTGCCGTCGAACCCGAGAAGCCGGAAGAGGGCCACACTGAGGACCCGGCGGACCAGACAGAGGAGCGAAAGCAGGCACGCCAGCAGAGCATCCTGTGGGGCCTGCACGGCGGAACCATCCTGCCGGGCGGCAACTACCCGATCCTAGCGGCACTCATTTCCATCCTTCTGAAGGGCGAGGCTGGCCGCGATAGGCTGATTGGCATCTTCACCGACCACCTTGCTCGCGAACGCGATCCGAAGGTGTGGAAAGCTCTGCTTTTGCGGCTCAGCAATTCCGGAGGCGCTACCCCTGACGTTGTCTCAACCTTCATTCGCGCCCTCTTTGACAAGTTCCCGACCCTCCTTGAGAGCCGAGAAGCCATCATATTCCTAGCGTACGCTCAGCGCTGGGATAAGGCGCTGGTCTACGACCTCATTCTGCCTTGGGATGCCTCCGAAAACCCGCTGCTGCATCAGGCTCAGGGCGAACTTGTCGGGCTCATTGCTCTCGTCAACGGCACCCCACCTTGGACAGACCTGCTTGCTCGTCTCGAGGCGGACGGTTCCGAGGAGGCGAAGATCGGGCTGGCCCATGCCGCGGCGAACTTGTGGCGTGAGTCCAAATATCACAAGGCAGCTGGCGAGCTGCTGACGAGGCTGATGATGGGTGCGTCCCGCGACCGCGTCTCCGCGATCACAGACGTATTCCGCCTTACGGACGAGCTGCGCCCTGATCCCACAACGCTTGCGTTCATGAAGGGCCTTGCCGACCCCAACGTTGATCTCCGCGGGGTGCCTTCTACCTTCGTCGTTGAGCGTCTTCAGAGTCTGCTCCCGCATGCTGCTAGCGACGTCGGCGCGATTGCACAGAAGCTCGTGGACTCGTGGAAAGCTGATCTGGGCGATACGCGGACGTCGGCCTCCATGTCCGCTCCCGAACTTACAGACTTGGCGCTAACGCTGCACCGGCTTGGAGGAACATCAAGGGAGGTGGGCGTCTCGATCTTCGAAGCGCTGATAGACTTCGATGCCTACGGTGCCAGGGAAACTCTGGCGGAAATCGACGGACGGTTCGGCGTAGCTGACATCTCTGCAGCTCGGCAGCGAATGGCCCGGCGTCGCGCACGGCGACCAATTCGCCGCGCGGTCTAGAGGCCTTTCACGATCAGCTCTGGGATGGTTGTGGCTCGCTTGCTTGAACGGCGGGCGAGGGCTTTAACCTGGTCAGCCTCGCCGCGGGGGCGATCACCTTCGAAGCGGAAGGCCTCGAAGTCGAGCGCGTCGGTGAGACCTTCGCCTCCCGGTGACAGCTACCGCCTCTGGTCAAGCCACGGACGCGGTGCCGGGCCTGGTCCGCCTGGTTCTGTCCAGCGGTCCAGCCAATCGGAGACCTCCGCATGGGTCGCGAACCGCCCTGCCTCGAGGTCGGCGTCGGCTTGGCGGATCACGTCGTCGAGCGAACCGGAGTTGAGCTGCGGTCGGTCCATGAAGCTTCTCCTACCCCTCCGCAGCGGACCGCTACGTGTTGGCTATCTAGCGCAAAGTGACCCATTGCGCATGGACACTCGCGATAAGCGCGAGTGGATCCACTTCGAGCGCCTCGGCAATCTCGAACACCTCGATCAGGTCAATCCTTCGCTCTCCGCGCTCAAGCTTTGAGACGTAGGATTGTGGCTTGGCGAGCCGGCGAGAGAGGTCGGTTTGCGTCACCCCTCGTGAACGGCGGGCATGCGCAAGCGCCTCGCGGAGAGCCCTGTATTGCTCTGTGATCGGGCTTCCCGCCATTTGGACCGGCGCTGTTGAGGTGGCGCCGGTTCTCCGTACAGTTTGGCGGCTTGGCTAAGGTTGGTTCGGGTTCAGATTACGCCGCCAGTTTGTGCTCAGGGTTGGCCCTATCC
>JAHUZY010000422.1 GCA_019264505.1 Phenylobacterium sp.
ATTTCATTCCCACCCTGCGTGAGGCGCCGTCCGACGCCCAGATCGCCTCGCATCAGCTGATGCTGCGGGCCGGAATGATCCGCCAGGAAGCCGCGGGCATCTATGCCTGGCTGCCGCTTGGCCTGCGGGTCCTGAAGAAGATCGAGCAGATCGTCCGCGAGGAGATGGACCGGGCCGGCGCCATCGAGGTGCTGATGCCCACCCTCCAGCTCGCCGACCTGTGGCGCGAGAGCGGGCGCTATGACGACTACGGCGACGAGATGCTGCGCATCAAGGACCGCCACGAGCGCGACCTGCTCTATGGGCCCACGGCCGAAGAGGTGATCACCGAGATCTTCAGGGCCCATGTGAAGAGCTACAAGGACCTGCCGAAGAACTTCTACAACATCCAGTGGAAGTTCCGGGACGAGCGCCGCCCCCGGTTCGGGGTGATGCGCGGTCGCGAGTTCCTGATGAAGGACGCCTATTCCTTCGACGTGGACGAGGCCGCGGCCCGTCGCTCCTACAACCGCATGTTCGTGGCCTATCTGAACACCTTCTCGCGCCTGGGCCTGAAGGCGGTGCCAATGCGCGCCGATCCCGGCCCCATCGGCGGCGATCTGAGCCACGAGTTCATTATCCTGGCGGAAACCGGCGAGAGCCAGGTCTTCTGTCATCGCGACTTGGTGGAAATGCCGGCGCCGGGCGACGTGGACTGGGACGGCGACCTGCAGCCCATCGTCGATCAGCGGACCGCCCTCTATGCGGCCACCGAGGACATGCACGAACAGGCGCGCTTCGAATCCGAAGTCGCCGAGTCTGACCGTCTGTCGGCCCGGGGCATCGAGGTCGGCCACATCTTCTATTTCGGCGAAAAGTACTCCAAGCCCATGCGGGCGGTCGTCACCGGCCCCGATGGGCAGGAACGTCCGATCCACGGCGGCTCCTACGGGGTCGGGGTTTCGCGCTTGGTGGGCGGGATCATCGAGGCGAGCCATGACGCCGCGGGCATCATCTGGCCCGATGCGGTCGCGCCCTTCGGCGTGGCGGTGATCAACCTGCGGCCGGGCGACTCGGCCGTGGATCTGGCCTGTGAGCAGGCCTATGGCGCCCTGCGCGACGCCGGCAAGGATCCGCTGCTGGACGACACCGATGAACGTCCGGGCGCCAAGTTCGCCGCCATGGACCTGATCGGCGCCCCCTGGCAGCTGATCATCGGACCCAAGGGCGTCGCCGAGGGCAAGGTGGAGATCAAGCGCCGCGCCACCGGCGAGCGTCAGTCCCTGCCGCTGGAAGATGCGCTGAAGGCGATCCTCGCGTGAGCACTGTGGCCGCGCCCTTCGGACGCTGGGAGCGCATGCTCGCCGGCCGCTATCTGCGCGCCAAGCGCAGCCAGGGCGGGGTGGCGCTGATCTCGATCATCTCCTTTGTCGGCATCATGCTGGCCGTGGCGGTGCTGATCATCGTCATGTCGGTGATGAACGGCTTCCGCACCGAGTTGCTGGACCGGACCCTGGGCTTCAATGGCCATGTCTATGTGGCCGGCGGCTCGCTCTACGAGCCTGAGGTCCAGACCCTGGCCGGCGAGATCGCCGCCCTGCCAGGGGTCACCCAGGCCGCCCCCCTGGTGGAAGCCCAGGCCATGGCGCTGGGGCAGGGGCAAATCAGTGGCGTCGTGGTCCGCGGCATCAGCGAGCCGGACCTGCGGCGCACCGAAATCGTCTCCGGCAACATCGTCCGCGGCTCCCTCGAAGGGTTCGGCGCCGGCGAATATGGCGGCGACCTGCTGCTGATCGGCGACCGCCTGGCCGAGACCCTGGGCGTCCAGCCGGGCGACCCCCTGACCCTGATCTCCCCCAGCGGCGGGGCCACGGCCTTTGGTTATACGCCGCAACGCAAGACCTACACGGTCGGCGGCACCTTCAGCGTCGGCATGAGCGAGTACGACCAGCTGTTCATCTACATGCCCCTGGAGCAGGCTCAGCTGTTCTTCGCCCGGGAAGGCATGGTCGATGTGGTGGAGATCCGGGTCGCCGACCCTGACCGGGCGCCGGCCATGAAGGCCTCCATCGCTGAACTGGCCGGGCCGACCGCCATCGTTACCGACTGGACCCAGCGCAACGCCAGTTTCTGGAACGCCCTCAAGATCGAACGCAGCGTCATGCGCCTGATCCTGATGCTGATCGTGGCCATTGCGGCCATGAACATCATCTCTGGCCTCGTCATGCTGGTGAAGAACAAGGGCCGCGACATCGCCATCCTGCGCACCATGGGGGCGGGCCGCGGCGCGATCCTGCGCATCTTCTTCATGGCCGGCGCCTCGGTAGGCGCCCTGGGCACCCTGGTGGGCCTGGTCCTCGGCGTTCTGTTCTGCATCTTCATCGGCCCGATCCAGAACGCCGTCGAATGGGCCACAGGCGCGGAGGTGTTCAGCTCGGACATCTATTACCTGGCCCACATCCCGGCCAAGGTGGACGCCCTGGAGGTGATGATCGTGGTGGGCTGGGCGCTGGCCGTTTCGTTCCTGGCGACCCTGCCGCCGGCCCTGCGGGCCTCGCGTCTCGATCCGGTGGAGGCTCTTCGCTATGAGTGAGGCTCCCGTCCTGGCGGTGCGCGGCCTGGAACGCACCTATGTCACCGGCGATCGCAGCCTGACGGTGTTGCGCGGTGTCGATCTGGATGTTTCGCCCGGCGAGATCGTCGGCCTGATCGGGCCATCAGGCTCAGGCAAGTCCTCCCTGCTGCACGCCGCCGGCCTGCTGGAGCGCCCCAACGCCGGGCAGATCTTCATCGAAGGCCGCGACTGCTCGACCCTCAATGAACGGGCCCGGACCCGGGTGCGGCTGGGCTCCATCGGCTTCGTCTATCAGTTCCACCACCTGCTGGCGGAGTTCAGCGCCTTGGACAATGTGGCCCTGCCGATGATGATCGCCGGCCAGGATCACGAGGCGGCCCGGGAGCGGGCGGCCATGTTGCTGGGTCAACTGGGTCTGGCCGAACGGGTGGATCACCAGCCGGCGCAGATGTCCGGCGGCGAACAGCAGCGGGTGGCGCTGGCTCGCGCCCTGGCCAATTCGCCACGCCTGCTGCTGGCCGACGAGCCCACCGGAAATCTCGATCCGACGACGTCGGGCGAGGTGTTTGACAGCCTCTACCGCCTGGCCCGGGAGACCGGGGTGGCGGCGGTCATCGCCACCCACAATCTCGAGCTAGCCCGGCACATGGACCGCGTCCTGGCCCTGAAGGATGGGCACCTGGAGCCGCAGTCGCTGTTCTAGGCCGGGGCTCAGGCGCCGAAGGTGGTCGAACCGTCGGCGCCGATCATGCTGCCGGGGTTGTGTGCGACTTCCCAGACATGGCCGTCCGGGTCGGCGAAATAGCCGGAATAGCCGCCCCAGAAGACCGGCTCCGGCGCCTTCAGGGCCCTGGCGCCGGCCGCCAGCGCCTCGGCGAAGGTGGCGTCCACCCCCTCGCGGCTGGGTTCATTGATGGCGATGGTGACGCCGCTGAACGTCCCATCGATGGGGCGCCTGGCGTCCTCAGCCAGGGCGGCGCGTCCAAACAGGCCCAGGGCCAGCCCCGGCAACTGATAGAAGCAGACGTCGTCGTTCGCGCTGACCGGACTCCACCCAAGGCCTTCCTCATAGAAGCGCCGGGCGCGCGGGAGGTCATCGACCCCGAGGGTTATCAGGCTGAGACGTTGGTCCATCGGGGGGCTCCG
>JAHUZY010000441.1 GCA_019264505.1 Phenylobacterium sp.
CCGGCACGTTCGCGCTGCTGCCGCAGATCGTCGCGGCCGTGTCGGTTCCCGTGATCGCGGCCGGCGGGATCGCGGACGGCCGGGGGATCGCCGCGGCCTTAGCCCTGGGCGCCGCCGGCGTGCAGATCGGCACGGCCTATCTGCCCTGCCCCCAGTCGCTGATCCCGCAATTCCACCGCGACGCTCTGGCCGCGGCCGGCGATGACGCGACCGCTGTGACGAATCTGTTCACCGGCCGGCCGGCCCGGGGGATCATCAACCGCCTGATGGCCGAGATCGGTCCGCTGTCGGCCGACGCGCCGCCCTTCCCGCACGCGGCCGCCGCCCTGGGTCCGCTGAAGGCGGCGTCCTCGACCCCTGAAGACTTCACCCCGCTCTGGGCCGGTCAGGCCGCAGCCCTGGCGACACCCATGGACGCCGAGGACCTCACCCGTCAGCTGGCGGCGGAGGGGCTGGCCTGTCTGGCGCGCCTCAGCGGAAGGCCTGACCCGGCCGGATCCCCAGCTTCTTGAACACCATGGCCGCCGGACAGAAGCCGGTGAAGGCCGCCTGGATCATGTTGGCGCCGGCGAACGCGCTGAGCAGCATCCACCAAGGGCTCACAAAATGGGCCAGGGCGACGCCGGCCAGGACGACGAGGCCGGCGAAGACGAAGACGGCGCGATCAAGGGTCATGGGGTTTTGTCCTCCGTTCGGCCGGGGCGCTAGGCCGCAGCCAGGGCCTGGGACACCCAGGCGGTGATCTGATCTGTGGTCATGGCGCCGGCCCGGCGCGCCACCTCGCGGCCATCCTTCAGCAGGATCAGCGCCGGAATGCCCGAGACCCCGAGCGCCGCGCTAGCGTCGGGCGCCTCATCGGCGTTGAGCTTCAGCAGGCGGACTTCCGGCTCCAGCCGTGCGGCGGCGGCGGAAAAGTGCGGCGCCATGGACCGGCAGGGTCCGCACCAGGGCGCCCAGACGTCCAGCAGGACCGCCACCCCCTGATTGGCCCGCCGGTGGGTCTGAAGCCCGGCGGCGTCGACCTCGGTGGGCTGGCCCTGGAACAGCCGCACGCCACAGCGCCCGCACTTGGCGGCGGCGGCGTCACGGTCAGCAGGGATGCGATTGGCCACCGCACAGGCGGGGCAGACGATCTGGCGCATGATCAGGCCTTCAGCTTGCGAGCCCCGATCAGATCAAGGGCGAGCTTCTCATAGAACGGCGTGGCCTCCCCGCGCCGGATCTTCGAGATGAAGTACTTTTCGAACCCGATCTTCGCCAGATGGACCCAGCGACCCTCGGCGGCCCAGTTGACGTTACGCGGCGGGATCTGCGGCTGGGCGATGAAGGCCACGCCGCTGTCGCCGAAATCGGCCAGGCAGATGGCGTTCCAGGTCGCCTCGCGGCTCGGCGCCTCACCGGCCAGCAAGGCCTTCAGGTTCTCGGCGATGGCCGTCACCATGCTTTCGATCATGAAGCCGGTCTTGGGCACCCCCACCGGCACCGGCGTCTTGCCCATGGGCGGAATGGCCACGCAGACGCCGAGGGAAAAGACATTGGGGTAGGTCGGATTGCGCTGGTGCTTGTCGGCCAGGATGAAGCCCCTGGGATTGCTCAACCCCTCGACCCCCATGACGGCGGGCACGCCGCGGAAGGCCGGCAGCATCATGGCGTAGGCGAAGGGCAGGTCGTGGGTCGCCTTGACCGAGCCGTCCTCGGCGATCTCCTCCACCGCCATCAAGCCCTCGCTGACCTTGGCCACCTTGGCGTTGGTGATGAACTTGATGTGCCGCTGGCGCATCTCGCTCTCCAGCAGGCCCTTGGTGTCGCCCACCCCGTCCAGACCCAGATGACCCACATAGGGTTCGGCCGTGACGAAGGTCATCGGAACCTGATCGCGGATCTTGCGGCGCCGCAGCTCGGTGTCGAGGATCATGGCGAATTCATAGGCCGGGCCGTAGCAGGAGGCGCCCTGCACCGCGCCCACCACGATGGGGCCTGGATTACGGGCGAAGGCCTCGAAGGCCTCGGCGGCCCGCTCGGCGTGGTCAACGTGGCAGACCGACTGGGTGAACCCCTCGGGGCCAAGCCCCTCGATCTCGTCAAAGGCCAGCTCCGGCCCCGTGGCGATCACCAGATAGTCGTAGAAGAGGCTCTCGCCGTCCGCGAGCTCCAGCCTGTTTTCCTGCGGGTGCACGCGCCGGGCCCCGACCCCGGTAAAGCCGATCTTCTTCTTCGCCATGATCGGCGGCAGATTGACCTCAATGGCGTCACGGTCGCGCCACCCGACCGCCACCCAAGGGTTTGAGGGCACGAAGTGGAAGGTGTCCCCCTGGGACACCACCATGACCTCGGCCTTTGATCCGACGGCTTCCTTGATCTCGAAGGCGGCGACTGACCCGCCGAGACCGGCGCCCAGGATGGCGATGACTGGCTTTTTCATCAGATAACCCTGATCTCATTCCCGGCCCTGACATTGACCAGCGTCAAGGCGGCGTTCGTCCTGAGGCCCCAGTTTTCGATCTCGCTTGAATGGGCCGATGAAATCTTTATATGCGTATCTGCGAATATACAATGATTTTCACGATCGGCCGGAGACCCGCCTCATGACCCTCGCCTACGACCTTGCCCCTGCTGACGTGCATGACCGTCTCACCGCCCGCCAGATCGTGCTGATCGATGTCCGCGAGCCGGCGGAGTACGCCGCTGAACGGATCCACGGTGCGCTGAACTTCCCCCTCTCCACCTTCGACGCCGACGCCCTGCCCGCTGGCGGACCGCGCGCCATCGTCCTGCAGTGCGGGTCGGGCAAGCGCTCAGCCATGGCCATGGACCTCTGCCGCAAGGCCGGGGTCGAGGTGGCCGGCCACCTGGCCGGCGG
>JAHUZY010000450.1 GCA_019264505.1 Phenylobacterium sp.
ACGCTGTGGTCTCGGGCCCGGCCGGCGGGGTGGTCGGGGTGGCCAGGACCGCGCAGGAGGCCGGAGCGCCCGCGGTGCTGGGCTTCGACATGGGCGGCACATCCACCGATGTCTGCCGCTACGCCGGGCGCCTGGAGCGGCGGGACCGGGCGGTGGTGGCCGGCGTGCGCCTGCGCAGCCCGATGCTGGATATCGAGACCGTGGCCTCGGGCGGCGGATCGATCCTGGAGTTCGATGGCCTTCGGGCGCGGGTCGGCCCGCACAGCGCCGGCGCCGATCCGGGGCCGGCGGCCTATGGACGGGGCGGACCGGCCACGGTGACGGACGCCAATATCGTGCTGGGACGGCTCGATATTCGACGTTTTCCCCCCATTTTCGGACCAAACGGCGACGCGCCTCTCGACGCTGAAGCGGCACGCCGACGGCTTGCGGAACTCGCCCAGGCCATGGGCGCGGCGAGCCCCGAAGCGGCGGCGGAGGGCTTTCTCGCCATCGCCGTGGAACAGATGGCGCTGGCCATCCGCAAGATCTCCACCGAGCGGGGATTTGACCCCCGAGACCACGGCCTGGTCGCCTTTGGCGGGGCGGCCGGTCAGGTGGCCTGCCAGACCGCCGAGGCCCTGGGGATCACCCGGGTCCTTTGTCCGCGCTACGGGAGCCTGCTGTCGGCCTATGGCATCGGCCAGGCCCAGGTGCGCGCCCTGCGGCAGGCCGGCCTGGAGCGGCCGCTGGACGCCGAAGGACTGGTGGTCGCCGACCGGATGGCGCAGGGCCTGCTGGCCAGCGCAGCCAACGATCTGGCCGACCAGGGGGCGGCGGCCAGCACTCAGCAAGTCACCCTGCAGCTGCGCTATGACGGCGCCGACGCCGAGCTCCCGGTCGTCCCGGGGGATCTCTCCGAGGTTCGGTCGGCCTTCGAAGCCGCCCACGCTCGACTGTTCGGCTTCATCGAGCCCGACCGCCAGATCCTGATCGCGGCGGTGGAGGCTGAGGTCAGCGACGGACGCGGCGCGGACTCTGTGGCGTCGCCAGGCGTGACCGACGCGCCCAGCGCCGCAGAGCCAGGGAGGGCCGAAGTCTTTGTCCAGGGCGAGCGGCTTGCGGTCCCCGCGGTGGAGGCCGCCAACCTGACGGCCCTGGAGGGCCCGGCCCTGATCATCCGGCCCGATACCCAGATCGCCCTGGCGCCAGGCTGGCGGGCGGAGGCCGGCGCCGAGGGCCTGATTGTCCTGCTGCGCCTGGGGACTGACGAACCAGCGGCGGGCGCGGGCGCGGACCTGACGACCGCCGATCCGATCACCCTGGAGCTGTTCAACCGCCGGTTCATGGGGGTGGCCGAGGCCATGGGCGCGGCCCTGGAGCGCACCGCCCAGTCGGTGAACATCAAGGAGCGGCTCGACTTCTCCTGCGCCCTGTTCGACCCCGAGGGCGGGCTGGTGGCCAATGCCCCGCACATGCCGGTGCATCTGGGCTCCATGGGGGCCAGCGTGCGTGCGGTCCGCGACCGCCACCCAGTCCTCGCGCCTGGCCAGGCCTTTGCGCTGAACAACCCCTACGCCGGCGGCACCCACCTGCCCGACATCACGGTGGTCATGCCGGTCTTCGTCAGCGGCGCTGAGCGCCCGAGCTTCTATGTGGCGGCCCGCGGGCACCATGCCGATGTCGGCGGGGTGCAGCCCGGCTCCATGCCGCCCTTTTCCACGCGCATCGAAGAGGAAGGGGTCCTGCTGGACGCCCTGCCCATCATGGCCGGGGGCAAGTTCCTGGAGGCGCCGGTGCGGGCGGCGCTGGCCGCCGGACCCTGGCCGTCCCGGGCCCCGGACCGCAACATCGCCGACCTGAAGGCCCAGATCGCCGCCTGCCGGGCCGGCGGCGAGGCGGTGGCGGCCATGATCGAGAGCTTCGGCGCGGCCACGGTCGAGGCCTATATGGGTCACGTCCAGGCCAATGCGACGGCCGCCGTACGCCGGGCGATCGGCCGGCTGCGCGACGGGGCGGCCACGACGCAGATGGATGGCGGGGCGACCATCGCGGTCGAGATCAAGGTCGATCCGGCCGCCGGCCGCGCGACGCTCGACTTCACCGCCAGTTCCGACCAGGTGGCGTCGAACTTCAATGCGCCAGCCTCCATCGTCGATGCCGCCGCGCTTTATGTGTTCCGCACCCTGGTGGACGACGACATCCCCTTGAACGCCGGCTGCCTGGCGCCCCTGGATATCCGCGTGAGGAAGGGCTCGCTGCTCGATCCCGCCCCTGGCGCGGCGGTGGTGGCCGGCAATGTGGAGACCAGTCAGCACGTGGTCGATGTGCTCTATGCCGCCCTGGGCGTCATGGCCGGCGCGCAGGGCACGATGAACAACTTCACCTTCGGTGATGAGACCCGTCAGTACTACGAGACCCTGTGCGGCGGAGCCGGGGCCACGGCGACCACCCCGGGCGCCGACGGGGTCCACACCCATATGACCAACTCCCGTCTGACCGATCCGGAGATCCTGGAGCGGCGGTTCCCGGTACGCCTTGAGCACTTCGGCCTGCGCGTCGGATCGGGCGGCGCCGGCGCGCAGCGTGGCGGCGATGGGGTGGTGCGGCGCCTGCGGTTCCTGGCGCCTATGGAAGCCGCCCTTCTGTCCAGCCGAAGAACGCATCCGCCCAAAGGTCTGGCCGGGGGCGGCGCGGGAGCGGCGGGTCGACAGGCTTTGATGACCGCCGCGGGCGAGGTAAAGGAACTTTCGGGCTGCTTCTCCATTGCAGTGGCGCCCGGCGACGCGCTTGAGATCCATACCCCGGGGGGCGGGGGCTATGGGCCGGCCGCGTCGACCTGACCCCCTGACCTTCGAGGCGCCATTCCGTGATTTCCCCCTTCCTGTTCGCCCTGGCCCTGGTGGCCCAAGACGCACAAACCCCCGACGTCGCGCCCCTGGAGACCGCCACCCCCACCGCGACCGTCGCCGAAGCCGCCTACCCGCCCGGCGCCCCCCGTGATCCCTATGGGCTGGTGGCCTGGTGCTATGGCGCCCTGTCGGCGCACAAGGGCCTGCGCGATCAGGTGATGCCAGAGGTGGTCCGCATCGAGACCACCTATCGCCGCCCGGGTACGTCCCTGGAGGACGACCTTCAGGCCTATGAAGATCTCAACCAGTTGAGCGAGGGCAATCTCGCCCTGTTCAGCCGCGCCATGGAAGCCGCCGAAAAGGCGAGCCCCCGGCCGATCAACGCCCATGGCGCCGACGCCCTGCGGCGGGGCCGTGCAACCTGGAGCCGCGCCGCTGACCTGCCCAAGGCGCGTCTGGCGCAGGAATGGATGAGCTGGACCTTGCCGGCGCGGTGCGAGACGACCGCCGTGGCCCTGGAAGAGCGCGCCCGCCTGATGGGACCGGCCTTTGACCTCTCGGCCGAGATCGAGCCGGCCGCCCCGGAAACCCCAGACGAGCCCGCCGAGCCGACCCGCGAGCCCGCGCCGGTGGAAGAGCCCGTCATCGGCGGCTGACGCGCCCGCCTTAGAAAGCAAGCTTGAGAGCCCTGTCGGAGCGGATTCGCCGCCCCGGCGGGGCTTTTTGTTTTCGGTGAGGGCGGTCCCTGCCCCGGATCAGCCATGTTTGACCGAAAAACGCCGGATTTCGCCGTTTTCGCCGCCGGTGTGGCCGGAACGTGACAGGTCAAGCCAGCGGTCGGTTTTCAACCTCGCGCCAATTCCAGCCCATTGATTTAGCTCGCCTTTTTCAGCCCCCGCTCGAACACGAGGTATAGTTTTTGACATACCCTGCGTTTTTCTGTTTACGATGCATTTATAACTGACGTACCGGAATTCTATTCATAGGTTATTTGAGCACACTCGTCAAAGCCTGGGGTTGATTTATTGCCTTCCCGAACGTCTTTACGCGGCATCGGATCGGTTTTGATCCAAGATGCTTCTTAAACTCGAAGGGGAAACGTGTGAGGAGTTCAAAATACTTGTCGACGGTCTCGACCGCGGCTGTCGCCCTCGCCCTCAGCCTCGCGGCGGGTCAGGCTTCGGCCCAGACTGAAGTCGAGGAAATTGTGGTCACCGGCTCGTTCATCGCCGGCACGCCTGAAGACGCCGCCCTGCCGGTGGACGTGATCAGCGCTGCGGAACTGGAAAAGCAGGGCTCGCCGTCGACGACGGAACTGATCAAGTCGCTGACCATCAGCGGCCCGGTCCTGGGGGACTCCAACCAGTTCTCCACCTCGGCCCAGGGCGCCATCGGCGCGGGCTCCATCAACATGCGCGGCCTGGGTCCGCAGCGGACCCTGGTGCTGTTCAATGGCCGTCGCTTCATGTCGACGGACCCGCTGACCGGCGTCGACACCAACCTCATCCCCACGGCCGCCATCGGCCGGGTGGAGTTGCTGAAGGACGGCGCGGCCGCGACCTACGGCTCCGACGCCATCGGCGGCGTGATCAACTTCATCACCAAGAAGACCTTCTCGGGCTTCGAAGTGTCGGGCGAGTACCGGTACGTCGACGGCTCGGACGGCGAGTACAATATGAGCGCCGCCTGGGGCTGGCAGGGTGAACGCGGCAGCGCCTTCATCGCCGCGGGCTACCAGCATCGCTCGGAACTCGACACCCTGGACCGCGACTGGGCCTATCAGGACTACACGACCAATCCGAGCGGTTGGTCCTTCCTGTCCAACCCCGGCTTCTACGTCGCCCGTCTGGGCGTCGACCTGCCGACCATCCCGGGCACGCCTGACCCGAACTACGGCGACGCCGTGGGTTCGATCCGTGAAGCCAGCTGCGGCGCGGTGGGCGGCTATCAGGGCGTCTATCAGTCTGGCGCCAGCCAGCTGCCGGCCTGCTATTACAGCTATGTTCCCTTCGCCAACCTCATCGAAGAGACCGACCGCTATCAGCTTTACGGGGAACTGAACTTCGACCTGACCGACACCGTCGAGTTCTTCCTCGAGGGCATGTACTCCAAGACCGATGTGCCGAACATCGGCTACTCGCCCTCCTATCCCCCGACGCAGGGGCCGTTTGGCCCGGGCAGCACCCAGTATTTCGCGCCCAAGTCGAACCCCTATGTCCAGGCCTTCCTGGCGGCCAACCCGCAGATCTTCGCCTCGGCGGCGGCGGCCGGCGCCTATGCCGCGGTTCCGACTTCGGGCCTGCAGCTGACCCTGTGGCGTCCGTTCGCCAGCGGCGGCAACCCCGCCTTTGGCTATGACGGTCAGAAGGGCGAGCGCTCCTACGAGCTTTTCCGCATCGCCACCGGTCTGAAGGGCGAATTCGATGTCGCCGGCGGCATCGGCTGGGATCTGGCCTTCACCTATTCGCGCAACCAGGCCTATGGCGTGACGCGCGACATCCTGATCAACCGTCTGGACCGCGCCCTGCGCGGCCTGGGCGGCCCGAATTGCACCGGCGCCACGCCGGGCGCCAACGGCTGCGAGTGGCTGAACCCCTTCTCCACCGCCTACCCGGGCAACCCGATGCTGGGCGGGACCAACCCGACCTACAACCCGGCCCAGGCCAACAGCCCGGCGCTCGCCCGCTGGCTCTATGACGACCAGATCGGCGAGACCACCAACGAGCTCTATGTGGTCGACCTGGTGTTCAACGGCACGACGGGCTTCGAACTGCCCGGCGGCGTCGTGAACTGGGCGGCCGGCGCCCAGTGGCGCTCGTCCGAGCAGACCCGCCGCCTCGGCAGCAACTTCTACGACCGCAACATCACGCCCTGCCCGGTCCCTGGCGACACGAGCTGCGCGATCCAGACCGGCCCCTACATGTTCCTGGGCCAGTCCCAGCCCTACTATGTGGATGAGTCGATCTACGCGGTGTTCGGCGAGATGAACCTGCCGATCCTCGACAACCTCAACGCCGCCCTGGCGCTGCGCTTCGAGGACTACGGCGGTGAGACCGGCTCGACGACCAACCCGAAGTTGTCGATGAAGTGGGACGCCACCGACTGGTTCTCCATGCGCGGTTCGGTGGGCACCACCTTCCGCGGCCCGACTCCCACCGACCGGGCTCCCGGCGGCGCGACGGGCCTGTCGGGCATCCAGGCCGCGGGCAACGCCTTCAAGTCCGTGGACGCCTTCGGCAACTCGGCCATCGGTCCGGAACAGGCGCTGACCTACAGCATCGGCGCCCTGTTCGACTTCGGCGATGTGCGGGCCATGTTCGACTACTGGAGCATCAAGCTCGAGGATCAGATCGTCCGCGTGCCGGCCAATGTGGTCGCCAACCGTGTCGCCAACGGCCCCGGCAACGGCGCCCAGCTGGTCAACTGCGCCGATCCGCTGCGCTATCTGGTGACCTTCTCCAACAACAACGCCTGCGTTCAGGGCGTGACGATGGGGTCGGACATCTCGCGGGTGCGTTCGGACCTGGTCAACGGACCCGAGCTCAAGACCTCCGGCATCGACGCCACCCTGGACTATTCCTATCCGGGTGACGTGTTCGGCGGCCGTCTGAGCCTGCACGGCACGGTCAGCTATGTCCTGGAATACGAACAGGACGCCTTCATCGTGAACGGCGTGACCCTCACGCCCTCCTATGAGGCCGTCGGCTTCGCCAACTACGACCGTCTGCCGGGCACCATCCCGGAATGGCGCGGCGCCTTCTATGCCGAGTACGACAACGGTCCGCACAATGTCCGCGCCACGATCAACCATATCGACGGCGTCACCGACAACCGTGGCCCCACCGTGGTCAACACCGGCTTCTCGGCCGTCCCCTGCACGGTGGCCAATGCGGCCTCCACCACGGGCTGCCAGCTGGTGACCTTCGGCCAGGAAGTGGATGCGTTCACGACCCTGGACCTCACCTACCGCGTGTTCCTGCCCTGGGACACCACCCTGACCGCCTCGATCCTCAACATCACCGACGAAGATCCGTCCGCCTCGCGGATCGAGTATTCGTACGACCCGGCGATCGGGAATGTGTACGGCCGTAACTTCAAGATCGGTCTGCGCAAGAAGTTCTGATCTAAGACACTTCAGAACGACTGAAGGGGCGGCCTCCCGGGGCCGCCCCTTTTTTGTCGCCGGCAGTCTGCCAGGCGGCCGCCGTCCCCAGCCTGGTTCTGGGCTTCGCCGTGCCGCGGCCCCGTTCTAAATATCGGAA
>JAHUZY010000463.1 GCA_019264505.1 Phenylobacterium sp.
CAGCGCGCCCAGGGCGCCGGCGATGAGGGCGGGAAACTTGTCGTGAAACATGGTCTGGAGCTCCGGCAAGTCGTTGAGGCGGTGACCCTAGAGCCTGATGCGATCAGACGGAACCGTCTGATCGTTGAATCGGGCTCTGCCCCGTTAAGTCTTGGGCGCAGGTGGCGAGGGTTGGCGGCGAACGAGGTCTTGAATCCCGTGTTCCTAACCCTAAATCCTGATCGAAGGCGCTGGATGTCCGGGCCTTCCGACCGCTGGCGAGGCCATCATGGCTCGCCTCAGGTCGACAATCGCAACCTTGCTTAGCCAAGAAGGATGTGACGCACATGCGTACCCTCGACTTTTCTCCCCTGTACCGCTCTGTCGTCGGTTTCGACCGACTGGCTGGCCTCCTTGAGACCGCCGCGGCCGACGCCGCCACGGGCTACCCCCCCTACAATATCGAACGCACGGGCGAGAACGCCTACCGGATCGAGATCGCCGTCGCCGGC
This sequence comes from Phenylobacterium sp., assembly GCA_019264505.1. GTDB lineage: Bacteria > Pseudomonadota > Alphaproteobacteria > Caulobacterales > Caulobacteraceae > Phenylobacterium. The sequence continues at coordinate 492 of JAHUZY010000463.1, forward strand.
TTCCGCGCCGACGAGCTGGCCATCGAGGTGAAGGAAAACCTGCTCACCGTGCAGGGCCGCAAGGCCGCCAACGAGGAGCCCCGCAGCTTCCTCCATCGCGGCCTGGCCGAGCGCGATTTCGAGCGCCGGTTCCAGCTGGCCGATTATGTGGTGGTGAGCGAGGCGGCCCTGGCTGACGGCCTGCTGTCCATCTCGCTGCGCCGTGAGCTGCCCGAGGCGCTCAAGCCGCGCCAGATCCAGATCACCACCGGGGCCTCTGGAGCCAACCTGATCGAAGGCGAACAAGCCGCCTAAGGCTCAGGGCCTTATCCAAGCTGTCGGGGGCGGTGCGGTGACGCGCCGCCCCCTTTTCGTTGGTGGTCCTCAGCTTCCGGGAGGTTCGAGGCCGAGGGCGAGGGTCATGTCGGCGCCGCGCAGGCTCGCCCCACGCATCATGGCCCCGGCGAAATTGCAGCCACGCACGTCAGCCTCGTCGAGGATGGCGCCCGTCAGGTCGGCGCCCTGGGCCTTCACATAGCGAAGCTTGGCATGGTGCAGGTCGCCGCGATTGACCCGGTCGGCGCTGAGCGGCAGCGGGCCGAGGATGGCTTCGCGCAGATCCGCCTTGATCAGCTTGGCGCCGGCGAGCTTGGCGCCGCGCAGGTCCGCGCCGCGCAGGCAGATGCCGCGCATGTCGGCGTTTTCCAGATTGGCGCCCTGGAGGTGCACCCCCGACAGGTCCATGCCGACCAGGATCGCCCCGCGGGCGCTCATCACCGACAGGCGAAGGCCGCGAAGCCGCTGGTCGAGGGGGCGAAGGTCCAGGCCATCGAGGTTGGCGGGCTTGCCCTCCTTGCCGCCGGTCTTGCACCAGGTCTGGTTGGCCATGGCCCGGGCGTGGAGCTCTTCAGCCATGTCGATGGCCGCCTGATCCGGGGCCGAAAGACAGCCGTCCATATTGGCGCCTGAGATGCGGGCGGTGCGGATTTCCACCCCGGTCAGCACCGCATCCACCAGGCGCGCGCCCTCCAGATTGGCGCCGGAGACGTCGGCCCAGTCCATGATGGCGCCTTCCAGATTGGCGTCCTTCAGATTGGCCCGGTTCAGCTTGGCGCCGCGCATGGAGCAATCGGTGAAGTCGGTGGCGAAGGCCGAGACGTCCTCCATCTGGGAGCCGTCGAGATTGGCGCCGCTGAGCTTGGCGTGATCGAGTTCGCCGCTGCGCTGGTGGTGAATGAGGGAGGTGAGGCCCTTGGACGGGTGGGGCATGGCCACCTGACCCACCCGGAAGTCGGCCTGGGTGAGGTCAGCCTCGCTCAGATCGGCGCCGCGAAGGCAGGCCCCGCGGAGATCGGCCCGGGTGAGATTGGCGCGCCGCAGGTCGGCCTTGCGCAGGTCGCAGCCGAACAGATTGGCCCGCGACAGGTCGGCGCCCACCAGATTGGCGCTGTCAAAGATGGAGGATGAGAGGTCGGCGTCCTGCAGATTGCGGCCAGCCAGATTTACGCCGGTGAAGTCGATAAACCGCATCGCCGCCAGCTTGCCCCCCGGGCGACCGCTGACGAAGCGCTCGTGGGCGGTGAGGATCATCTCGATCTCGCCGCGGGACAGTTTCCGGCGGCCTGAAAGAGCGATGGCGGCTGACACGGGGACGCTCCTGGCTGTTCTGCGACCCGCGACTCTTAGACGCAGAACAGAGACTCAAGGGTTAAGAGACCGACGATATCTAAATGATGTCCGACAGGCCTCGGGCGCCGGTGCGGCGGGCTCCGCTGATATCCACCTGCTTGAGCTGAGCGCCGGTGAAATTGGCCCGCGACAGGTCGGCGTCCTGCAAAATCGCCTGACGCAGGTCGGCCCGGGCGCAGTCGGTGTTCTTCAGCTTGGCGCCGGTCAGGTTGCAGGGCAGCAGACGATTGGACCCGATCAGCAGGGGTCCCATCTGCGCGTCCCGCAGATCGGCGCCCGACAGCTTGGCGTTGATCAGCCGCGCGCCGCGCAGATCGGCCCGACGCAGATTGCAGGCTCGCAGGTCCGCTCCGTCGAGCTGCGCCCCCTGGAGCTGCACCCCTTCCATGTCGAGGCCGTAGAAGACCGCGCCCTTGGCCGACAGGGCGGTGAGGTTGAAGCCGCGGATCGTCTCCAGCGCCCGCAGGTCGGCGCCGTCGAACACAGAGGGACTGCCCTCGCCGCCGCCGGTCTCGCACCAGCGGGCGTGCTCGCGGATCATGGTCTTGTAGGGCAGGTCAGACACCGCGAGGCCGGAGGGCGCATCGGTGAGCACGCCTTCCATATCGGCCTTGCTGACATTCCAGGAGTAGGTCTTGGCGCCCACCAGGATGGCGTCGCGGAGGTCGGCGCCGGCCAGATCGGCGCCGGAGAGGTCGGCGCCCTGCATGTTGGCGCCGGACATGTTGGCCTGTTTCAGGTTGGCCCGGACAAGCTTGGCGTCCTTGAGGATGGCGTCGGAGAAGTCGGCGCGGGCGGCCATGACGCCCGAGAGGCGCGAGCGCTCCAGATTGGCGCCGGCCAGGACCGCGCCCTGCACTTCGCCGGGACGGGCCAGGTGTTCGAGGATCCGCAGGCCCTTGTCCCGGTCGGCCGCGGCGATGGAGCCTTCGCGCAAGTCGGCTTCGAACAGGTCGGCGGCGGTGAGGTTGGCGCCCCGCAGGCAGGCGCCGCGAAGGTCGGCCCGGCGCAGGGAGGCCTCGGTGAGGTTGGCGTTCTGCATGTCGCAGCCGAACAGATTGGCGTTGTCCAGCTTGACGCCTTGCATCTGGCATTCGTTCAGGCAGGCGCCGGTGAAGTCGGCGTCGGACAGGTTGCGCCCCCGCAGGTCGAGGCCCGTGAGATCCTTCCAGGCGAAGACCGCCCGGGCGCCGCCGGGGCGGGAGGTCCACAAGCGGTCATGCCGAGCGCACACCGCATCGACCTCGGCCTGGGTCAGGCGCCGCAGTTCGGGGATCGAGGCGGGTCGGGGGGACAACATCAGGCGCCACTAGGAAGGGGAGCCTTCACGCTAACGAGGCAAGATTAACGAGGCCCTTCCGACGCTTAATCCCCGGACGGGCGGACGGGCGGCGGTGTGTAGGCGTGATAGAGGGCCTGAGCCTCCTTGGCGAGGAGGCCAAGGCGGATGGTCAGGCCCGCCGCGGCGAGGCGGGCCAGACCCTGGCCGTCGGCATAGGGGGAGGCGTCCTGGCAGGCGACGACCACCTCGGCCACCCCGGCCTGGGCCAGCCGGGTCGCACAGGCGGGCGCGCCGGAGGACCGGGCGCCGCAGGGCTCGAGCGTCACATAGGCCACCGCCCCCTGGGCGGCAGGCCCGGCGGCGAGAAGCGCGATCTCCTCTGCATGGGGACGGCCGCCAATGCCTGTGGCCCCCTCCCCCACCACCGCGCCGTCCCGGACGATGACGCAACCCACCGAAGGGTTCTCCGCCGTCCGGCCAAGGTTCGGGCGCGCCAGGGCGATGGCCCGGCGCATGTGGGCCTGGTCGGCTTCGGTCACGGAACCTGAGGCAGGGCCTGGGCGCGGCCCTCATCAAGATAGCGGGCCGCCACCGGCGTCAGGCTGTCCGACAGCTGGATCAGCAGCGGATTGCCCGTGGGGATCTCCACATCGATGATCGCCTCGTCGCCGAGCTGGAACAGCAGCTTGACGATGGCCCGCAGGGAATTGCCGTGGGCGGCCACCAGCAGGGTCTCGCCGGCTTTCAGGCGGGGGGCGATCTCGCCCTCCCAATAGGGCTGCACCCGGTCGAGGGTGGTCTTCAGGCTTTCGGTGTCGGGAAGGACCGCGCCTGCATAGCGGCGGTCGCCAGCGAAATCGAATTCACTGTCGTGGCTGAGCGGCGGCGGCGGCACGTCATAGGACCGGCGCCAGACCTTTACCTGGTCATCCCCATGCTTGGCGGCGGTCTCGGCCTTGTTGAGACCGGTCAGGCCGCCGTAATGGCGCTCGTTGAGCCGCCAGTCCTTCACCTCCGGGACAAAGGCCTGGCCCGCGGCGGCGAGCGCCAGCCAGCTGGTGCGGATGGCCCGGGTGAGCACCGAGGTATAGACCCGGTCGAACTGGACGCCGGCGGCCTTGATCAGCTCCCCGCCCTTGGTCGCCTGGGCCTCGCCCTCGGCGGTCAGGTCGACATCCACCCAGCCCGTGAAGCGGTTTTCCAGGTTCCAGCGGCTCTGGCCGTGGCGAAGCAGGACGAGGGTCGGCATGGGGCATCTCCGGGGCGGCGGGGGTCGCCCGTTCGGCTAGGGCGCGGCCGCACCTCCGTCAAGGCGCGATGGCCGCCTTGGACGTGGCCGAGCGCGCGCGGAGCGGCTATATCGAACCGCAATGCTCGATCGATTTTTCTTTCCGCTGATGGCCCTGGCCGCAGCGATGGTCATCGCCCTGGCCCTGGTCTGGCCCCAGGGCATCGGCGCCCGCTCGCCTGGCCCCTTTGGTCACACGCCCATCCAGCAGACGCCGGAGATGCAGGCGGCCATGAAGCGGCAGACCGAGGCCTCGCAGAAGCGGATCAATCAGGCCCGCGAGACCATGCGCGGCCTGCAGGCCGAAGCCGTCGCGGCCCAGCCATGAGGCCCGATTTCGACGCCGTGGCCGTGGGCCGCCGGGTGCTGGCCGCCGAATCCGCCGCCCTCAGCCTGCAGGCCGAGGGCCTGGATGAGGCGTTCGCTCAGGCGGTGGACATCCTGTTCGCCGCCAAGGGCCGGATCGCCTGCACCGGTATCGGCAAGTCCGGCCACGTGGCGCGCAAGATCGCCGCCACCTTCGCCTCCACGGGCTCGGCCGCCTTCTTCGTGCACGCCTCGGAGGCCAGCCACGGGGATCTGGGCATGATCGGCCAGGAGGACGCGGTCCTGGCGCTCTCCAAGTCCGGCGAGGTGCGCGAGCTGTCAGACATCCTGGCCTACGCCAAGCGCTTCCGGATTCCGCTGATCGCCCTGACCGCTGCGCCAGGCAGCGCGCTCGGCCAGGCCGCCGACGTGGTGCTTCGCCTGGCCGATGCGCCCGAGGCCACCGCCGAGGTCAGCGCGCCCACCACCTCGACGACCCTGCAGATCGCGCTCGGCGACGCCCTGGCCGTCGCCTTGCTGGAGCGCCGGGGGTTCACGGCCAAGGACTTCAAGACCTTCCATCCCGGGGGCAAGCTGGGCGCCATGCTGCGCACGGTGGGCGACCTGATGCACGGGGCCGGCGAGCTGCCCCTGGTGGCCCACGACACGCCGATGCCCGAGGCCCTGCTGGTGATGACCGAGAAGCGATGGGGCATTGTGGGCGTCACCGATGAGGCGGGCCGGCTGGTGGGCGCCATCACCGACGGCGACCTGCGCCGCCACATCGAGGGTCTGCTCGGCCAGACCGCGGGCCAGGTGATGACGCCCGGACCCAAGAAGACCGCGCCGCCCGCCATGATGGCGTCTGAGGCGCTGGCCCTGATGAGCGACCCCGCCCCCTCGGTCACAGTTCTCTTCGTGGTGGAGAACGACCGTCCTGTGGGCATACTGCATGTGCATGACCTGCTTCGGGCAGGCGTAATGTAGCCACCGTCACGAACCGACGATACGGCTCGGCCTCTGGCTGACCTGTCTGCCGGCCGTCCTTTCCTGAGCTGTCGACCACCCACCTGCGGAGTCCAGATGCTTCTCGCCCCCAGCGCCGATCTCGTCCCCAATACGCTCGCCTATGAGAACCAGCCGCTGGTGAAGGCCACGGGCTTCCGGGAATATGATGCGCGGTGGTTGTTCGGGCCCGACATCAACCTGCTCGGCGTCGAGGCGCTCGGCATGGGACTGGGCACCCTGATCCAGCAAATGGGCCAGACCAAGATCGTCGTCGGCCACGACTACCGGTCCTATTCGCTCTCGATCAAGCAGGCCCTGACGCTGGGCCTCATCCAGGCTGGCTGCGAGGTGCTGGATATCGGCCTTGCCCTGTCGCCGATCGCCTATTTCGCCCAGTTCGACCTGGACGCGCCCTGCGTCGCCATGGTCACCGCCAGCCACAATGAGAACGGCTGGACGGGCGTGAAGATGGGCGCCCAGCGGCCCCTGACCTTCGGTCCCGACGAGATGGGCCGGCTCAAGGACATCGTGCTCGGCGGCGGCTGGGAGCTTAAGCCCGGCGGAAGCCTCACCCACGTCGCCGGCGTGGCCGAGCGTTATGTGGCCGATGTGGCGGCCGGGGTCAGCCTGAAGCGGCCGCTGAAGGTGGTCTGCGCCTGTGGCAACGGCACGGCCGGCGCGTTTGCCGCCGAGGCCCTGCGCAAGATGGGCGTGGCTGTGGTCTATGAGATGGACTGCGAGCTGGACTGGACCTTCCCGCGCTACAATCCCAACCCGGAAGACCAGGAAATGCTGCACGAGATGGCCGCGGCCGTCCGTCAGTACGGCGCCGACTGCGCGCTCGGCTTCGACGGCGACGGCGACCGCTGCGGGGTGGTGGATGACGAGGGCGAGGAGATCTTCGCCGACAAGATCGGCCTGATGCTGGCCCGGGACCTGTCGGTCCTGCACAAGGACGCCACCTTCGTCGTCGATGTGAAGTCCACCGGCCTCTACGCCACCGACGAAGTCCTGGCCGCCAACGGCGCCAAGACGGTCTACTGGAAGACCGGCCACTCCTACATCAAGCGCAAGACCGCCGAGCTGAAGGCCCTGGCCGGGTTCGAAAAGAGCGGCCACTTCTTCTTCAACGACCCCATCGGCCGGGGCTATGACGACGGCCTGGTGGCGGCGGCCGCCATCCTGGCCATGCTGGACCGCAACCCGGACAAGAAGCTGTCGGACCTGAAAAAGGCCCTGCCGGTCGCCTACACCTCCCTGACCATGTCCCCGCACTGCCCGGACGAGGAAAAGTACGGCGTGGTCGACAAGATCGTCGCCGAGTACGAGGCCCTGCGCGCTGAGGGCGGTACGATCCTGGGACGGAAGATCGCCGACCTGATCACCGTCAACGGGGTCCGGGTGGCCCTGGAGGACGGGTCCTGGGTGCTGGTGCGGGCCTCGTCCAACAAGCCCGAGATCGTCGTGGTGGTGGAAAGCACCAGCTCGGCCGACGACATGCGCGCCCTGTTCCACAAGGAAGTGAAGCCCCGGCTGGGCAAGCATCCGCAGGTGGGCGGCTACAACCAGGAGATCTAGCCGCCTCAGGCCGGTCTGGCGGGGCCAGCCTGGTTTCGGCTAGATCACCGCGTGGACAGGCCCCCTCGCGGCGGCCTGAGCGATTCCAGACCTAGGACCAGCGCATGCAAGTGGCGATGATCGGGACGGGCTATGTGGGCCTGGTGAGCGGGGCGTGCTTCGCCGACTTCGGCCACGAGGTGACCTGCATCGACAAGGATGCAGGCAAGATCGAGCGCCTGCGGGAGGGCGGGATCCCGATCTTCGAGCCGGGGCTTGAGGGCCTGGTGGCGCGTAATGTGGCGGCCGGCCGGCTGTTCTTCGAGACCGAGGCCGCGCAAGCCGTGGCGAAGGCCGATGCGGTGTTCATCGCCGTGGGCACGCCGTCGCGGCGGGGCGACGGCCATGCGGACCTGTCCTATGTCTATGCCGCGGCCGAAGAGATCGCAGGCCTGATGGACGGCTTCACCGTGGTGGTGACCAAGTCCACCGTGCCGGTGGGCACAGGCGATGAGATCGAGAGGATCATCCGGGCCAAGCGCCCCGACGCCCAGTTCGCCGTGGTGTCCAACCCCGAGTTCCTGCGCGAGGGCGCGGCCATCGAGGACTTCAAGCGCCCCGACCGGGTGGTGGTAGGCCTGGAGGATGAGCGGGCCCGTCCGGTGATGAGCGAGCTCTACCGGCCGCTGTTCCTCAACGAGACGCCGATCGTCTTCACCGGCCGGCGGACCAGCGAGCTGATCAAGTATGCGGCCAACGCCTTCCTGGCCATGAAGATCACCTTCATCAACGAGATGGCCGATCTGTGTGAAGCCGTCGGCGCCGACGTGCAGCAGGTGGCCAAGGGGATCGGCCTGGACAACCGCATCGGCGGCAAATTCCTCAACGCCGGGCCAGGCTATGGGGGCTCCTGTTTCCCGAAGGACACCCTGGCCCTGGTGCGGACCGCCACCGACTTCGGCGCGCCGGTGCAGCTGATCGAAACCACGGTGCGGGTCAACGACCAGCGCAAGAAGGCCATGGCCGACAAGGTGGTTCAGGCCATGGGCGGCGATGTGAAGGGTAAGAGGATCGGGGTGCTGGGCCTAACCTTCAAGCCCAATACCGACGACATGCGCGATGCGCCGAGCCTGGACATCATCCCGGCCCTCCAAGGGCTCGGGGCCACGGTCACGGCTTATGATCCGGAGGGCGAGCGCGAGGCGCGCCATCTGCTGAAGGACGTGGCGTTTGCGGCCGAGCCCTATGCCGTGGCCAAGGACGCCGAGGCGGTGGTGATCATCACCGAATGGGATCAGTTCCGGGCGCTGGATCTCGACCGCCTGAAGGCGGCCATGAAGACCCCGGTCCTGGTCGATCTGCGCAATATCTACCGGCCTGACGACGTCCGTCGCCAGGGGTTCGACTATGTGAGCATCGGACGATGACAATAGTGTTAAACCCTGTTCTCGTGACTGGGGCCGCTGGCTTCATTGGCATGCATGTGGCAGAGCGCCTGCTGGACCGTGGGGAGGTTGTGGTCGGCGTCGACAACTTCAACGCCTACTACGACCCCGCCCTCAAGGAAGCACGCGCTGCGCGGCTGGAAGGCCGCGAGGGCTTCACCATGGTGCGCGCCGACATCTCTGAGCATGAGCAGATGCGCGACTTGGTTCGCGACACCGGCACCCGGCGGATCGTCCATCTGGCTGCCCAGGCCGGCGTGCGCTACTCCATCGACAATCCCTTCGCCTATGAACGATCGAACCTCGCCGGACACCTCTCAATACTAGAGGCCGCGCGCCATAGCGGCGTGACTCATCTGGTCTATGCCTCATCCAGTTCGGTCTATGGAGACAGGCCCCTCGATGGGGCGGGGTTCCGCGAAGACGATCCGACTGTGAGCCCGGTTTCGCTCTACGCCGCCACCAAACGGTCGTGCGAATTGCTGAGCCAGAGCTACGCTAAGCTGTATGGGTTTCCCCAGTCAGGTCTACGCTTCTTCACCGTCTATGGCCCTTGGGGCCGCCCGGACATGGCCTATTTCAGCTTCACCGAGAAGATCATGCGCGGTGAGCCGATAGAGGTCTACGGCGAGGGCAAGATGGCGCGCGACTTCACCTATATCGACGACATCGTCGATGGTGTGGTGGGGGTGCTTGATGCACCGCCGGAGCGGGGAGGGCATGAGGTCTACAATATCGGTGACTCCTCCCCGGTCGGGCTGATGGAGATGATCGCTACGCTGGAACACCACCTTGGCCGCGAGGCAGTTAAGGTGATGCGTCCGATGCAGCCCGGCGACGTCACCGCCACCTATGCCGACATCAGCAAGCTGAATGCCCTGACCGGTTATGCGCCGCAGGTGCCGCTTAAGGATGGACTGGATCGGTTCGTCGAGTGGTGGCAGAGCTGCTCTCTAGATACCCATCGTCGGCCGGGCGCAGATCCGGCGACTGAAAAGCGGGCGCAATCGTGACCGGTCCCGTCGTGCAAGACCTTTCGCGTTTTAGATCTCCGCCTGGCTTCCGCGGCCGCTCCGCTTTGGTTGTACAACTATGGTGGCTTGTCCAGTCGACGCTGTTCGCCTGTTCGCCCCAATTCATGTTCGGCTGGCGCAACTGGCTGCTGCGTCTGTTTGGGGCGAACATTGGCGTCGGCGTCCTAATCCGCCCCACCGTGCGCATCACCTATCCCTGGAAGCTGACCATCGGCGACCACAGCTGGATCGGGGACTTCGCCGAACTCTATACCCTCGGCCCCATCCACATCGGGAAAAATGCCGTCGTGTCCCAGTACTGCTATCTATGCACTGGATCGCACGACATGAGCGCCCTTGCCTTTGACATCTTTGCAAAGACCATCACCGTCGAAGACGAGGCTTGGATTGCAGCCGGCGTTTTTGTGCATCCGGGGGTCACGATCGGGCGCGGCTCGGTCATAGCTGCCAGATCCATAGTGCGTCGCGATACGGAGGATTTCGGCGTCTACGCTGGAGAGCCGTTGCGTATGCTGCGTGATCGGCGGCGCTGAAAGCCTAGCCTTTCCCAATTTCATCAATGACGGACGCTAGTTGTGACTTGGCTGTCGCGCGCATGCCGTTGAAGGCCTCAGCCGCCCGCCGGGGAAGGCCCTGACGTGCCGAGGGTGACTCATGGTTGAGGAGCCAGTGAAGCGCGAGATCATGAAACTGCGAAACCGGTGCGATGAGGCCTGGAGAAGCAGCATGATCGCAGCCCATACAGCCTCGATCCGTCGCCAGTACGGCGGCGCCCGCAGCCAGCGCTTCAAGTAGGACGAGGGGTTGCGCCTCGTTCACGTAGTCGCTCGGGAAAACAAAGGCATCGATGGACCCGTAGAACGCGTCCTTGTCGGGCCCGTAGACAGGACCTAGCCATCTAAAGTCGTCCGGGAACTCCCGGAGAGTAGCTTCGATGGCCGCTCTGGAGCGACTGTCGCCTATTGGACCAGCAACCAGCGCGCGGATGTGGATGCCTTTGATTTTTGCCGCCCGGAACAAGTCCAAGAAGCGAATGACCCCCTTTACTTCCGTGAGGTTGGAAAGGTGACCTATCGTTAGGACGCTAGACCGCTCATAGGGGGTGGTGTTGCTGCCGGGCATGAAGGCGTTGGACAGCACCACGCCGCTGTGATCACGGCTCGCCCACGCCGCAGCATAGCGTAAAGAAAGCCCCTCAAGCATGGTCGCGCAGAGCGCCAAGTGCCGAGTTCCCCGCGGCGCTAGCCAGAGCTGAAGCGCCATCAGAGGGGATCGATCATTGACATAAGCGAAGCTATGGTGGTGAACCCACACCCGGAAGCCGAGCAAGCGAGCGACGACCATCAGTAAGATGTTCCAGATGATGCCTGGGCCACCATCGCTTGGCATATAGAGCCGACTAGATCCCTGCCGCCTAGCGGTGGCAAGAGCTAGGGCGGCCACCAAGGTCCGGCCAAGGCGCGCCACGTGCTTGTGGACGCCGCTTGCACCTCCTGGCGGTGAGACATCCACAGACGCCGCGAGTTCGCCGCTGCCCTCCAATGTTTCCACCATCCGACGGTTAACTGCCGATAGGCCCGTCACTGGTGGCGGTAACTGGACAATCGCGACGACCTTAGCGGCCACTATCTGCTCCTTGGGTGCCGACACCATCGCTTGGTCGTTTTAGACGAGAGCCAATTTGCTTGGCAGGCACGCCGCCATAGATACCAAAAGGGACAGTCTTAAGCTTCCGTGTTACAACTGCACCTGCTGCAATGACGCAACCATCAGAAATGATAGATCCATCAAGTACCTTAACGCCCGCCCCGATCCAAACATCAGAACCAATTTGAATGCCGACCGCTGTCAGTGGCTGTAAGTGAATTGGTAGTCCCGGATCTATCGAGTGGTTAGATGGTAGAATAACGCAATGAGCGGCGATCCTTGTGCCATCACCAACCAACAGTCCGCCCTGACCATACAATATGGCGTAGGGATTGACGGAAACGCTATTTCCAAGTGTGATTGAGCCGCCAGAAGCTAGAAGTGCCGCGCCGCTATGTATCTCACAGTCGTCACCTATGCGAATACGTCCTCCCTTATTGAGTATCCGAACGCCCGGCCGGATTAACGTTCGACGCCCGATGCTCACACGCATAGGAAAAGCCCGCGCGATAGTCCAGAGCCGTGCAACCATATACCAAAGCGCGCGCTTTCCGCGCCTTAACGCCGAAGCGGGTGGTGGCATCTTCATCACTACACCTGCTCCAATTCGTGCAGGATGCGTTCCAGCGTCGGCTCAGTGAAATAGCCGTTTCTTCTACAACGTTCCTGGCCTCGCAGCGCAATTTCCTCAATCTTACTCGGGTTCGAAAGGAGATCTAAACATTGACCCGCGCACTCTTCAGCTGAAGACCAAAATACTGCCTCCTCGTTTTGCTGATACATACTTAAATGTTCGTTCGTTAATTCTGCGCACAGGAGCCGACCTAGGGCGGGAATCTCATTAGATCTCCGCGTATGCTCATCTTCATTCCCCTTCGAGAGCATCGCGACTGCGATCCGGCTACCAGACACTGCCTTCACATAGTCACTGGGTGAAAGGAAGCCGCTATAGAGGCTCGCCTTGATCGAGTTGTACTCGCTAGCCTTATTCCAGTGATTGCCAAAGATCTTTAGAGGTACGCCTCTTTTCAATAGTTCCAGCATAAACGGGCCTCGCTCAGGCATCCATGTGCCAACGAAGGCGACCTCAGAGCGGAGATGCGTCGGGATACTCAGCCGATCAATAGGTTGATGCTGAACTTCATCGGCCCAAAGAAATACTTTCACTGTCTTTCGGGCGCCGTTTGCTTTAGCTGCATTAATTGTCACGTCTCTTGGTGCAACAAAAAGGTCATATGATGGCAAAGCTTGCCTAAATAGCCGCCAACGATTTCCGTCGCGCGATCCAAAAGGATGATCGTTGTTGAAATTAATCCGTCTGGCAACTGGAAGCTTCTGAATCAAACGGGAGCTAAGCAGCTCACCCCTAAGTATGAAGGCCACATCAAAATGTTTCGAACCGACACACGCGAGGACATAACGCTCTACAAGGCGCTCTACTCCGAGAGCGCCTGTCTTCCACACCCATCTCGAGCTGAGTTGACCTGGTAGAGCCGGTAGTGCGTCAAAGGGATCGACCGACTGAACCTCATGACCGAGCCGCCGTAACCCCGGTACGATGTTCTCGTAGCCCTCCACACCGATGAACAAGATCCTCATTGCCGTCGTTCCTCGCTGACCCGCGGCGTTGTGGTTGTATTACCGAAGCCGTACACAGACCTTATATGGAATACACCTCTGACGGCGACCGACAGGACCAAAAGTTCCATTGCCGCTAAGATTGCAGCGGTTCCAATAATTACGATGTTATCGGGAAGAATAAAGGGGCAGAATACAACAAAAATTGCCAAAGCTAGGTAGGGATGCGTAAACCTGTGCTGTTCGTTAACGGCAATCAGGGAATGACTTATTGATATTCTTAGAGCTTGTAACAGCGAGATAAGAGCTATGACAGAGAAAAGGACATAGTTGAATTCAATCACTCCACCTGTCATGGCCCGGCCAATGTCTGGGCCGAAGAGCGCAATTACGACCAGTAATGGCAAGGCGATGATCAGAGCGGATCCTACGTTAAGTGCGGTTAATCGGTCGAAGAGCCTCTGATCTCTAGATGCAGCGGCTATTGTAAGTTCTGGAGTGCTGGCTCGGCCAATCATGTCAGAGGCCTGCAGAGGCATGCGGCATAGGGTTCTTACGGCGCCGAAGGCGGCTGCTGCTGCGGGCGAGGCTGCAATACCCAATGCGACAATTATGCCCTGCAGCGCCAGTGCGTCGCCCGCGGTTAGGCCGACCGCCGCCAGCGCAGGCCGCCTGAGATCTTTGAGAAGCGTCGGCGAAAAATGGGACCATCCGGGCCTAAGCCAGGGCTCTCTCCGATTTAGGTAGGCGTGAGACGCCAGCGCACCGGCGGCCCGGAGTGCCAACATTGCTGACGCAGCCTCGACTAGCCCGCCACCGCAGGCGGCCACGGCGACAACCGCAAGGCCTTCGACTAACACCATTGCGCCAAGCGCAAGCGTGCCATGCGCATATCGGCCGGTGGCGCGATACCCCGCCTGGAGTAGGCTTGTTTGCACAATGATGAGCGCAAAGACGACCAGCAACCCCGCTGAAAGAGCTACGTCGGACTGCAGAACACCCTGATCCCAGCAAACGGCTACGCCGAGGATTCCAACAACCGCAGCAATTACGGTGATGCTCGTTACGAATGACCAGACCGTCTGGAATGCTTGTAACGCGGACAGCCGCTCGCTAGTGGCTAGGCTATGCGTCATGTACGTGGCAGCCGCATCACCGAACCCCAAGCTACTGAATGCGAGGTAGGTGGGAATGGTCGAGATCATGAGCCACAGACCAAAGCCGTCTGCCCCCCACAAGCGAGGAAGAAGGGCAAGGGACAGGAGTTGAACTAGTGCTACGCTGGCCTTCCCAATGAAGTTTGCGCTCACACCCATCACGAAGCGCTGGTGCAGAGGGCTATGCCAAAGGGAGCGTCTCATAGGCCTAATTGCTCGTGCGACAGCTTTCCGGAAATGCCCCTGCGGAGGAGGCTGGCTGCGATGGCGCAGAGTATGAGCGGTAGTCCAATGTATAAAACATACAAGTAAGCAGCGCCAAATTCAGCCGGTATGACTCGAAATATTATTACTGACCCGCCATAAGCTACCAAAAGTCGCGTTATGACGCTTTTCGCGCGAGAAAAAGTATTGTCGAGCCATCCGGAGGCTGCGCCGAGCCCAAGGCAACCCACGGCCACTCCGCTGAGGCCAAAGTTTAGGTACAGCTCAGATGTGAATCCTGAGACGATGTACGTTGCATCGTAATGTCCGAGAATGACCCGGCTAGTGGTAGAGGTCACAGATATGGCGTCGGAATACGTGTCAAATCCGAAAAGCCGAGCGATGCCAAATATCGCGACTTGTACGCCATTAACGAATGTCTCGCCAATCAATAAGCCCTGCTGACGGACGTAATCAACGGAGGCTCCCATGATCGAAAATCGACCCCACTCCCAATCAATCCAGGTCCAAAAGTCAACAGTCGACCGAGAGTAGCCCTGCAGTCGTGCTAGGGAGACTGATAAGAAATAAAGTACCGTCGATAGAGCGCATAATGAAATAACAAGCCCTCGGTGCCTTCCCATTCGGGGATAAAATACCATGAAAAGTGGCAAAGCGAACACAAGTATAACGGATCTTCCTCCGCTCCATGCTAGAGACAATGTTATTAAGGCGGCCGCAGTAAGTGCTATAAGTGTATTTCTTCTGGGCGACTTAAAATCGCCGGCCAATATTATCGCGGCAAATGCGACCGCCCATACAAACCAGCTTGAGAGGTAGCTGTATCGGGCCATGCCGCCGTCGATCATGACTACGCGATTCGACCCAAATGAGGACGCAAATGCGCTAATTTTGACGAGCGCAAATATTGAAGAGGGGAGGAGAATTGCAACAATTACAGAAAGAAATATCCGTTCGTTGCCATTTAGCGCATTAAAGACAGTGGGGCGATATGCAGTAATTGCTCTCAGATGTGCGCGACAATAATGTAGCGACGCGGCGCAAATCGCGAATAAGCCGATGATGGATGCGGATGTTGCTATTATTGTAGTAGAGGTTTCGTGTGTCCACATATCGTAAAAGCCACGGTAGCGCGCATTTAGACCTGTTAAATGAGAGAATCCGGAGAGCTGTTGAACGAGTATGTAATTAAGTATAGCGAGAGTGCTGATATTAATTATGGAGCCACGTTTTCGCGCAATATACATCGCTGCCCAAGCGCCCATTATAGCGGACGCAGCAAGTAGAGATGCGCAAATTAAATGTGTCGAATTCATCTATCAACCGTCGCGCCGCGCGGTGTCGAGTTAAAATCTCTCCAATCCCGATATGCGTCTTTGCTGCCATCCAAAAGACTGATCTTCGGCACCCACCCCATCGCGCGCAACCTCTCCCCGCTCATCAGCTTCCGCATCGTCCCATCCGGCTTGCTCGGATCGGTGCGGATATCCCCCTCGAAGCCGACTACGTCACAGACCAGGCGGGCTAGATCCAGGATGGTGATGTCCTCGCCCGAGCCCACATTGACGTGCTCGTGGTCGGAGTAGCGCTGCAGCATGAAGACCAGGGCGTCGGCGCAGTCGTCGGCGTGCAGGAACTCACGACGTGGCGCGCCAGTGCCCCAGATGGTGATGTGGTTGGCACCGGCGATCTTGGCTTCGTGGGCCTTGCGGATCAGTGCCGGCAGGACGTGGCTGGTGTTCAGGTCGAAATTGTCGCCGGGGCCATAGAGGTTGGTGGGCATGGCGCTGATAAAGTCACGGCCGTGCTGGCGGCGATAGGCCTGGGCCAGCTTGATGCCAGCGATCTTGGCGATGGCGTACCACTCGTTGGTCGGCTCTAGGGGGCCGGTGAGGAGGGCGCTCTCGAGGATCGGCTGGGCCGCTTCCTTGGGATAGATGCAGGATGAGCCCAGGAACAACAGCTTCGCCACATCGGCCCGGTGGGCGGCGTGGATGATGTTGGCCTCGATCATCAGGTTTTCATACAGGAAGTCAGCGGGATAGGTGTCGTTGGCCAGGATGCCGCCCACCTTGGCCGCGGCTAGGATGACGGCGTCGGGTCGGGCCTGGTCCATCCACGCCTCCACCGCGGCCTGGCGGCGCAGGTCCAGCTGGTCGCGGCCGGCGATCAGTACCTCGCAGTCCTCCGAGGCCAGGCGCCGGACGACGGCCGAGCCGACCATGCCGCGATGGCCGGCGACCCAGATGCGCTTGCCCTTGAGGGGGTAGATCACCTCACTCGGCATTGCGACGTTGCTCCTTGGCGACGGTGATCAGGTCAGAGGCGACCATCTCGGCGCACAGTTGCTGCCACTTGGTCTCGTGGGTCCAGCCGAGCTTGGTCTTGGCCTTGGCCGGATTGCCGATCAGCAGGTCGACCTCGGTGGGGCGGAAATAGCGGGGGTCGATCTCCACATAGACCCTGCCGGTCTCGGCGCAGAGGCCGCGCTCGTTCACGCCCTCGCCCTCCCAGCGCAAGGTGACGTCGGTCTGGGCGAAGGCCTCGGTGACGAAGTCGCGGACCACCGTGGTCTCGCCTGTGGCCAGGACATAGTCGTCCGGCTCGTCCTGCTGCAGCATCATCCACATGCCGCGGACATATTCCCGGGCGTGGCCCCAGTCGCGCTTGGCGTCGATGTTGCCGAGATAGAGGCGCTCCTCGTAACCCAGCTTGATGGCGGCCACCGCGCGGGTGATTTTGCGGGTGACGAAGGTCTCCCCGCGCAGGGGACTCTCATGGTTGAACAGGATGCCGTTGGAGGCGTGGATTCCATAGGCCTCGCGGTAGTTCACCACGATCCAGTAGCTGTAGAGCTTGGCCACCCCATAGGGACTGCGAGGATAGAACGGGGTGGTTTCGCTCTGCGGGACCTCCTGCACCAGGCCGTAGAGCTCGGAGGTGGAGGCCTGGTAGAAGCGGGTGGTGTTTTCTAGCCCTAAAATCCGGATGGCCTCGAGCAGGCGCAGGGTGCCGACGGCGTCGGCGTTGGCGGTGTATTCCGGGGTCTCGAAACTGACCGCCACATGGCTCTGGGCGGCTAGGTTGTAAATCTCATCGGGCCGCACTTGCTGCACTATGCGAATAAGATTGGTGGAGTCGGTTAAGTCGCCATAGTGCAGGACCAGCCGACGGTCCTCCTCATGGGGGTCCTGGTAGAACTGTTCGATCCTGCCGGTGTTGAACGAGGATGAGCGGCGCTTCAGCCCATGGACCACATAGCCCTTGGATAGCAGCAGCTCCGTCAGATAGGCGCCATCCTGGCCGGTGACTCCGGTGATCAGGGCGACTTTTCTACCGTGGGCATCAGGCATGTATCGGGTCCACTTGTAAGGAACTAGGCAGCTATGGGGCGGGCGTCGGAAGGGGCGTCTGTGCGCTGCAAGAACAGCGCCGCCTGGGCGAACTGAGCGATCCCGCTGGTCTTGGCCAACTGCCCGGCCAGGGCCAGTCGCTGCGCTCGCGTCTCAGGCTCAAGACCTTGACCGGCCGCCTGCGCGATGGCTTCGGCCAGGGCGGCGGAATCTCCCGGCGCGGTCAAGTGGCAGGAGGTCCCCAGGAAGTCGGCGAGCTCCGTGCCGGGATCGGCTGTGACGATCACCGGCTTGGCCGAAGCTAACATGCCGCCAAGCTTGGAAGGCAGCAGAAGGTCGGCGGCCTCTCGCTCCTGCGGCAGCAGGTGCACATTGGCCAGGCTCAGGAACTCGCCAAACCGCGCCTCCGGCTGAAAGCCTATCACCCGCAGATTCGGGAGCCGGCCCGCCGCCTTCTCCAGCTCGGGCCGCATAGGCCCGTCCCCTGCCACGACGAAAAGGATTTCCGGTCGGTCACCCAGCCGTTCTGCAGCCTCCCAGATCAGCCGCACGCCTTGCTTGGCGCCGAGATTGCCCGAATAGAGCGCGACGAACGCACCCTCGGCGATCCCCAATTCCTGCCGGTAGGCGCTGGCGTCCTGGTCTGGTCTGACCTGATCCAGGTCAACCCAGTTGCGAACCACTTCAACCTTGCTGGCGTCTACACCTTTGCTGATGATCTTCTCAGCCATGCGGTTGGAGATCGTCACGATCCTGTCGAAGCAGCGCGCCATGGCGCGATCAAACCCGCCGGCCATACGAGCCAGGAGGCCGCCTTGCCCCAGGTGCCCGACCGCAAAGGCCGCCTCAACTTCGAGATCCTGGACATGCAGGACCGTGCGCGCGCCCACCAATCTCGCCGCCAGTAGGGCTACTGGGGCGACAAACAGAGTTGGCTCAACCACTAACACGACGCTGGGCCGCCGCCTCAGGATGGTCCAAAGGGCCACCGGCGCGGAACTTGCGGCGAACGACAATGGCGCCAGCAACCGCCGTATGCCTTTCATCTGCTCGCTTAGATATAGCGGACAGCGATAGATCTCAGCACCGGCCAGTGATTTATACGCCCAACCATTTCGGTGCGGGGCCTGCACTCGCCAACCGGGATAATGGGGCGGCGCTGTAACCACGCAAACGGCATGTCCTTCGGCGGCCAGGTAGGCGCCAATCTCACCGGAGTAGCGGCCCACACCGGCGATCTCGGGGGCGTAGTTGATCCCGTAGATGAAAATGGACTCTCGTCTTGTCGCCAGGCATGCGCCGTCCTGCGCCTGAGCGCTTGCCTTCGGCAAATCCGTCGCAACCGTCACTCGAACCGCCCTTCAGTTTCCTGCGCCCAGCTCGTCAGTGACGAAACGAGGTCAAGTTCGAACACGTAGCCATGGTCGATCAGCCACTGTGGGGCGATGCGTGTTGAGCGTACCAGTTTCATCACGCGCTCGCGGTGGACGGGCGTCCTGGCGCCCATTGCGTTTGCGGCTTCAAACATTCGGGCGGCGGCCAGAAGAGCGGGTAGGGGGGCGGAAGCAGGCTGGAAGGGGCGACCCATCACCTGGCTGAACGCGTTCACGATGTCCTGGGTGGTGCTTTCGTTTGGGAAGGCGAAGTTGAACAGGACTTCTCGGTCTGGCCGGGCGATCGCAAATTCGAGGGTCTGGAGAAGCTCATCCACATGCCCACCGCTCTTCACCGTGTCCAGACGTCCCGGATAGAAGAAGACGCCGCGTCGTAGCGCGCTAGCTAGGGTGCTGTAATTACCCCGCTCTCCCGGTCCAAAGACGACGCCAGGTCTGACGGTGACCAGCCGCCGGCTGGGCGCAGCCTTCATCCACATCTGGTGGATCAGTTCGGCCATTAACTTGGAGCGGCCATAGTCGCTTGTGGGGGCGGGGGGGGAGGCTTCGGTGCGCACCTCTTCTGTGGGCCCGTAGACGGAGATCGAACTGGTGAAGACAATCAGCGGGATCCCGCAAGCCTCGGCCAAGGCGGTGACCCGCCCGGCCCCGAGGACATTCGTCTCATAGTATTCGTGAGCGGGGTGTCCAGGCGTGCGGTGGACGGCCGCCAGATTGTACAAAATCTGTGCGCCAGTTCCGATCTCGGGGGCCAGTGACTGACGAACATCTGCAGTGACATACTCGACCCCTGCCAGCTGTTCTCGCGGGGGGGCGATATCGACCGCGACGACCGAGCGACCTTGGTGCGCCAGTCGCCGGACGAGGCGCGTCCCGATGAAGCCGCTGGCGCCTGTGACGACGGCGCGACCATGAGGGGCATGGGTGATCGACATGTCAGCCTACCGCCGCCATGAGCCTGTCTCTCAGCTCTGGCCGGCAGACAACGAGGTCAGGGAGATAGGTGTCCTTTTGATTGTAGACCATAGGCGCGCCGTCGAGGCGTGAGACATGGAAGCCAGCTGCCAAGGCGACCGCGACAGGTGCGGCGGAATCCCACTCATATTGGCCGCCGGCGTGGACATAGGCATGGGCTTCGCCGCGGACGACGCCCATCACCTTCGCACCGGCCGAACCCATGGGAACCAGCTCGGCGCCCAAGGTTTCGGCGGCGCGGCTAGCGACTTCTGGCGGCCTTGAGCGGCTGACAAGTATCTTTAGGCCGTCTGGTGCGTCCGGCATGGGTGGTGGGGTGGCGGTGTCGAGAACTAGGCCCAGGCCGGGGAGAGCGACGGCGCCGATCGTCGGATGACCATCGATGCACAGGGCCACGTGGATCGCCCAATCGTCGCGGCCTTCCGAGAACTCCCGGGTGCCATCCAGGGGGTCGATGACCCAGACCCGGGAGCGGGCCAGCCGGCTCTCGTCGTCAGCGGCTTCTTCCGAAAGCACGGCATCATGGGGCCGTAGGGCCGAGAGGCTGTGGCTCAAAAACCCCTGGCCGACGGCGTCCCCCAGCCCACCCAGCGGCTTGCCGATAAGCGTAGTTAGGGCGCGGGCCGATAGGAGTAGCTGACCGGCCTGGCCGGCCAGGGCGCTGGCCAGACGGGCGTCGTCGGAAAGGTCGTACGCTTGCGACATCAGAAGCCAGGCCCCCGCCCCGGCGAAACTTGAGGCGCCAGCGATACGGTGCGCCAGCTCGCCAACAGTCTTGAGCTAATTCGATCTAGTAGGATCCGCTGCGCATCAGCACGGCCGGCACGGTGGCGGCCATGATCTGGACGTAGCGGCGGACGCCGATGGTCTTTGCGTAAAGCACGTCCAGGGCCACCCGGCGACGATAGGAGACATCGTTGCGGCCGTTCACCTGCCACAGGCCGGTGACGCCGGGCTTGACCGCGCAGTAATAAGCGAACCACCGACCATAGCGGGGTACTTCGGCGGCCACGATGGGCCGCGGTCCCACCAGGCTCATTTCGCCCTTCAAAACGTTGAACAGCTGCGGCAGCTCATCGAGGCTGGACTTGCGCAGGAAGGCGCCAAGCGCGGTGATCCGCGGATCTTTGCGGAGCTTGTGGTCGGCTTCCCATTCCTTGCGGGCGTCGGGATCGCGGGCCAGCAGTGCGTTCAGCCGGGCTTCGGCGTCGATCACCATGGTGCGGAACTTCAGGCATTTGAAGGTGTTGCCGCCTTGGCCGATCCGGCTTTGGCGGAACAGGGCAGGGCCGCCGTCCTGGGCGCGGATCATCATCGCAATGGCCAGCATCAGTGGCGCGATGAAGATCAGAACAGACAGGGCGATAAGGATGTCAAGAAAGCGACACAGATCGAGGCTGAGCTGATCAGCAAATTTGCGCGGCTTGGTCGCAGAATACCGCACATACCCCCCCAGGCCTGGAAGGGCCGTACTCTCAAGAGCGATGTCCTTCGTCCCGGAAAGAAACACGATGCAGCCCCCTACGGTTGTCGCGGTCTTTACCCTGCGAATTTAGGGCCATCCAGCCCTTTCAACGCGAGGTGGAAAGAACTTATTGGCGCTCAGCGCGCCCGGCGCCAGCTAGGCAGGCGCCCAAAGTGTGCAGTGCGGCAAGAATTCATCAGATTGCGGCGCTCCTGAGCCTGGGCAGGCCTTGCGTGTGCCATCGCCAGGCGCTGTCCAGGATGTCCTTCAGGCCATATTGCGGCGCCCACCCGAGCACCTCTCGGGCCTTGCGGTTGTCGGCGACGAGGGCTGGGGCGTCACCCTCCCGACGGGGGGCGTCGGTGACCTCAAAGGGGCGGCCTGAGACGGCGCTGATGGCGTCGACCAGCTCCTGAACCGTGGAGCCCGTCCCCGTGCCCAGATTGAAGACAGCGCTCTTTCCGCCGGCCAGCAGGTGCTTCAGCGCCCGGACATGGGCGTCAGCCAGGTCTAGGACATGGATATAGTCACGGACCGCAGTGCCATCCCGGGTGGGATAGTCCCGGCCAAAGATCTTGAAGCCGGCGTTGGCGCCCATGGCCGCTGCGATGGCCAGCGGAATGGCGTGGGTCTCCGGATCATGCCACTCGCCGATCCGGGCCTCGAAATCGGCGCCGGCGGCGTTGAAGTAGCGCAGGCATACTGACCGGAAGTCGCAGTGGCGGTCCAGGTCGCTGAGGACCTGCTCGACCATCAGCTTGGTGTGGCCATAGGGATTGAGTGGCGACTGCGGATGGGTCTCGTCCATCGGGATCTGCTGCGGGTCGCCATAGGTGGCGCAGGTCGAGGAGAAGACCATGGTGCCGACGCCGGCCCGGCGGGCGGCGTCGATCAGGGTCAGGGCGCCAGAGACATTGTTGTCATAGAACCGGTCGGGGTGACGCACCGACTCGCCCACCTCGATTAGGGCCGCAAAGTGCAGGATGGCCACCGGACGGTGCTTGGCGAAGACCTCGTCCAGGCGCGCGGCGTCGCGAATGTCGCCGATCTCCAGCGGGCCCCATTGGGCGAACTCGGCATGGCCATTGCTCAGATTGTCATAGGCGACGGGAAGAAACCCGGCGTCGGCCAGGCGAAGACTGGTGTGCGAGCCCACATAGCCCGCGCCCCCCGTGACTAAGACCTTCTGCATGGTACTTTCCACTTTCGCCCCCAGGCCGGTTAGCCGCCGGTCCGCTCGCCATGACGACAGGACCAAGACAAATTTGAGATGGCCGCCCTTCAGGAGAGGGCGTGATGTGTCGTCGGGATTCCCACACGGCGCGAAGGCCATCGACGTCCGCGAGCGTCCCCTTGCGAGCCCGAGCCGCAAAGATCAGGAAAGTCTTCGCACAGAGAGAGTTTGTTAGCCGCCACCTGTTATCACCTTCTGGACCTTCGGGAGGAACCGGACGTGGGCGCCAAACTTAAGCCTTTGACCGCAGAAGCGGTCGCAACACCTGCTGCCGCCTCGCCGGAGCCTGCGCTCTGGTCGGCCAGACTGGCCTCGCCAAGTGATCTCGGCGCCGACAGTCCGGCTCTGCGGCTCCAGGATCATCTGCGCCGCTCGCTCGAGGCGGCGCCGCAGGATAACTGGTCTGCCCGCAGAACCCTGGCCTTTGTGGTCGCGACCTGCAGCGCCTTCTGGTTCGCTACGGCGCTTCTCTTCCAGCTGGCGGCCCGCGCGCTCGGCTGAGCCCGCGAACCGCCAATCTGGGTCAGCTCACATAGTACTTTTTGTACTCTGCGTAGTAGTAGCCTGGGTCGCCGTAGCCATACTTGGCCTGCTGCTTCATATCGACCTGAGTAAGCGCAACGCCTGCCAGATGGGCGCCTGTCCCAGACAGAAGCCGGAAGGCCGCCTCGATGGCGTGCTGCGGTGTCTTGCGCCAATGGGCCAGGAAGACCACCACGTCTGCCTTCGGGGCGAGAACCCGGGTGTCCGCGACGGGAAGCACGGGCGCAGTGTCCAGGATGACGAGATCGTAGGTGCGACGGAGTTCTTCCAGCAGGCGGTCCATGGCCGCCGAGCCAAACACGTCCTTGGGCGTCATGCTCGATTTGGCCAGCGGCAGCAGGCGAGCGCCCGTCGTCTGATCGACCGTCAGGACCTCGTCCAGCGTCGCTTCGCCGGCAAGGACCTCGATCAGGCCGCGCGCAGGCTCTGCGCCAAACAGACGGTTCACTGAGCGGCGACGCAGGTCGCAGTCGACCAGAATGACCTTAAGGCCTTGTTGGGCCGCAGAACGGGCCAGACAGACCGAGGTCGTGGTCTTGCCTTCACCGGGCAGGGAGGAGGTGATGGCGACCACCTTCACACCTTCGCCAAGCCTGGAATAGATCACCGAAGCCCGCAGGTTTCGGAAGGCTTCAGCAAAGCTCGAAAGGGGCTTGTCGATCACATAGTCGATGGGCGAGCTGGCCTTGCCTTCGGCGACCGAAGCCAAAAGCGGGACCGCGCCGAGGTAGGAAACCTCGAGGCGTTGTTCCACATCCTCGGCGGTCGCCAACCCTGAGTCGAGCATTTCGGCCAGGACCACAGCACCAAGGCCGCAACCCATGGCCAGCACCAAGCCCAGGGCGAGGTTCAGGGGCACCTTCGGCGAGCTCTGCCCTGTCGGGATGGTGGCGGAGGAGACGACGCGGGCGTCGGACTGCTCAATGCCCTGCTGCGAGCTCGTCTCCTTGTAGCGGTTCAGGTAGCTCTCATAGAGGGTGCGGCTAGCCTCGGCGGTTCGTTCCAGCTCGTTCAGCCGGACCTGGGCCTGGTTGTTGCCCACCAGCGTGCCGCGGGCGTTCGATAGGCTGCCGCCGATGGCGCCCGCCCGCTGGCGTGAGACCTGCACCTTGGCTTCAAGATTGGAGATGATGCGCTGGATTTCAGCCTGGATCTGAGAGTCGATGTCAGTCAGCTGCCGGTTGGCGGTCAGCATCTCAGGATGGCGCTCGCCGTACCGGCCCTGCAGATCAGCGACCTTGGCCGAGACGGTAGCCCGTTGTTGGCGCAGCTGCTGAATGACTGGCGAGCTTAGAGCCTCGCCAAGGTCATCCCCCGATGAGCCGCGAGCCAGCTGGCTGCGCGCGGTGCTCAGGCGGGCTTCATCCTCGGCGACCTGAGCGCGGGCCTCAGCCAGGCTCTGATTGTAATTGGAGATCTCGGTCTCGGTGAGGTTGGTGCCGGCCGCGCTCAGCAGGTTGTTGGCGATGCGGTAGTTCTGAACCGCGGCCTCGTCAGTGAGCACTTGCTGGCGCAGCCCCTCAAGGCGCGAATTCAGCCAAGTATTGGCCTGCTGTGTGGCGTCGAACTTTGCCTCGAGCTGCTCAAGCAGATAGAGCTCGGCGAACTTGTTGGCGATGGTCGCGGCCTTGTTAGGGCTGTCCGACTCGAAGCTGACATTGATGACGTAAGTCAGACCCGCTCGCCGAACCGAAAGTCGGGACAGCACCGCATCGACAATGCGTTCCTGCGCCTTCTGCTGCGCGATCGGGTCATCAGGGATGTCCGTGGGTTTCGCCGCGCCGAACACGCCAAGGACGGAATCCTTGATGCCGGAGAGCACACTCGGCGGCGCCAGCTCAGAGTTAAACTCAGGGTCTTGCGAGAGCTGCAACGCATTGACGACGCGCTCGGCGAGGCGACGCGACTTCAGGATTTCCACCTCAGTGTCGACGACGCTGGAATCGGCTGATAGGCCCGATAGCACAGCCTCGGCGCTGACTACCCGCTCTTGACGCGTATCGAGCATCACGTTTGCGGTCGCCGTATACATGGGCGTCGCCGTGAAGGTGACGAAGATGGCCGCCAGGAAGACGAGGGCGGCGACCGCGGCAAACAGACGAACGCGGCGACGGAAGATGTTGAACAGCCGGCGCAGATCAAACTGATCGGCCAGGCCGCCGCCGGCACGATGGCCGCCCGGCATTCCTCCGGCCTCCTCAAAGTTGGGGTCCGCGGAGGGATGGGAGAAAGCATTCATGGAAATTGATGTCCCGAAACAGGCCTTGCAACTTTGCCGGTCTGCAAGCCAGAGGCCAGTGA
>JAHUZY010000473.1 GCA_019264505.1 Phenylobacterium sp.
GTCGAGGGATTCGCCCTGCACCCGAATCTGGTGGGGCCCCGGCGGTACAGGCGCGCCGAAGGGCAGGCTGAAATGGCCCGCCGCATTGGCGCGGCCGCTGGTGGAGACCGTGCGCCCGTCGATCCGCACCGACAGGATGGCCTCAGGCGGCGCTGTGCCGGAGATCACGGCGCCGCCCTCCTCGTCGAAGTCAAAGGCGGCGATGCCTTGCGCCGCCGCGCCCTGGACCACCACGGCTCCAGCGCCGGCCCGCAGGAGGACCAGCCGCCCGTCCGGCAGGACCAGCTGATAACCTTCCGCCTGAACGGTGCGCTCACCCACGAGCATCGACAGTCCAAAAATTCTTGGGGCGTCGCTGGCGCCCAGGGGGATCGTCCAGGCGCCGTCGCCATCGGCCTCGGTGAGGCGCACCTCTCCCTCCGGGGTGGCCAGCCTGACCCGCGCCCGCGGCGCTGCGACACCGCTGAGCACAGGGCCATCGGCCCCAGCCCGCAGCGCTCGCGCGCTCGGGGGCGAAAGATAGGAGCTTGGCGCCTCGGCCTCGCGGTTCAGGGGCGAGCCAGCCCCGACCTGGCCCTCGCCGCAGGCGCTGAGCAAGGCGAGGCTGGCCATGCCGACGACCGACCGCGCCACGAGGGTTTGCTTGAATCGCATCATGTCACACCCTAGCTAAGCGGATTCCCGGCCTGCCCTGTGCGCCGGTGACTTTTTTCCGGAGCCAACACCCTATGGGCGCTTCGCCCCCCAGCATCGAGTCTGTCTGTGTCTTTTGCGGATCGTCTGACGCCGCAGACCCCACCCTCCTGTCCGACGCCGCAGCGTTCGGCCGTGTCCTGGCCGCCGAGGGCCGGCGCCTGATCTATGGCGGTGGCGGGGTGGGCTTGATGGGGGCCTGCGCCAGGGCGGCCCACGAGGCCGGCGGCGACGTTCTGGGGATCATTCCGGAGTTCCTGACCAGCCGGGAGCGCGCCCTCGACGTTGTCGAGACCATCGTCGTGCGCTCCATGCACGAGCGCAAACAGATCATGTTCGAGCGCTCCGATGGCTTCGTCGTCCTGCCAGGGGGCATCGGCACCCTGGAGGAGATCATCGAGCTCCTGTCCTGGCGCAGGCTCGACCTGCATCGCAAGCCCGTGGTCTTCTACAGCCCCGAAGGGTTCTGGGACCCGCTGTTCAAGCTGCTGGAACACACGGTGGCTGCGCGGCTGACCCCGCCCGACTTCATGGACAGCTGGGCGGTGGCGGGCGCGGTCGACGACATCCTGCCGCGCCTCGACGGACGTCTGGCCCAGGGGGATGTGGAAGCCGCCGCCCTGACCACCACCCGGGTGACCTGATCCCACGCCCCGTGGGGCGCGCGGCGACGGCCGGCCTTCAGTCGTCGCGGTGGACCCGCTCGCGGCGCTCATGGCGTTCCTGGGCCTCCAGGCTCAGGGTGGCGATGGGGCGCGCCTCAAGCCGCGCAATGCCGATCGGCTCGCCGGTCTCTTCGCAATAGCCGTAGCTGCCGTCCTCGATCCGGCGCAGGGCCTCATCGATCTTGGAGATCAGCTTGCGCTGCCGGTCGCGGGTGCGGAGCTCCAGCGCCCGATCCGTGGCCGACCATGCCCGATCAACGTCATCGGGCAGGTTCTCGGTCTCATTCTGAAGATGCGAAAGGGTTTCCCGGCTCTCCCGGAAAATCTCTTCCTTCCAAGTCATGAGCTTCTGCCGGAAATACTCGACTTGGCGCTCATTCATGAACTCTTCGTCCTCAGACGGACGATAAGAACTCTCTAAAGCCATGACAGTGGCCGCCATAACGATACCTCACGCCCCTGGACAGTTCCCCGGAACTTGGGAGGCGGCTATATAGCAGAACTTCAGGGACATTCAACGCGACTCCCCTACCGTTGGTAGACCAGCGTTTCGGGCCATTTCGAGTTTGGCCAATTCCACCGCAGCCCGGGTCTCGATCTCGTTCAGAACCCCTTCCAGGCCGGCGTCCTCGGTGGAGGCCCGCTCTTCCCGGACCGCCCGGGTGAGTCGCTCCAACTGCCCCAGAGACAGCTCCCCGCTGACCAGGGCGAGCTTCACCTCGTCCAGCACGTCAAGGATTCGCCCGGCCCGGCTGACGGCGCGGCGGCGACGCTCCAGGGGCCCGCCCATCTCCTGCAGGGCGAGCAGCGCGCTCAACCCGCCGACCGAGGCCACCGGCCCTGTGGGACCCGCAGCCGATGGCCCTGCGGCGCCCGAAACACTGGGCAGACGAAACCCCTCGCCGCCAGACGCCCCCTTGGCGCGACCTGCGCCGGAGGCCTGTCCCGCCGAACCCGAACCCGAAACTTTCATGCGTCCTGCTTTACCAACTGTACGCGCAACCCAGAGTCTCAGCTTCGCCGCTTAGGGTATGGTTAATGCCGGGCAAAATCTGCACCGGACGCTCGGCGCCGCGCCCCGAAGAAGTCTATGCCATTGTTTTAGCGCGCTTTTTCCTCACCAGCCGATGGCACGGGGCTCGCATGGCGCAGGACTGACCCTCCTTTGTCCTGGCGAGCGTTCATGTCCCATCCCCTTCGCCTCTTCAGCGCGGTGCTCCTTTGCTTCAGCCTGGCGACCGGTCCGGCCCTGGCCAGCTCGCGCATCAAGGACATCGTCGAGTTCGAAGGCGTCCGCGACAACATGCTGGTGGGATACGGCATCGTGGTCGGCCTGAACGGCACCGGCGACTCGCTGCGCAACGCCCCCTTCACCCGCCAGAGCCTGGAGGCCATGCTCGAGCGGCTGGGGGTCAACACCCGGGACGCCAACCTCAACACCAAGAATGTCGCCGCCGTCATGGTGACGGCCAAGCTGCCGGCCTTTTCGGCGGCCGGCTCTCCCATCGACGCCACGGTCTCGGCCATGGGCGACGCCAAGAGCCTGCAGGGCGGCACGCTTCTCGTGACCCCGCTGATGGGCGCCGACGGCGAGGCCTATGCGGTGGCCCAGGGCACGGTGCAGACCGGCTCGATCTCAGCCGGCGGCGCTTCGGGCTCGTCCATCTCGAAGGGCGTGCCGACCGCGGGCCGCATCGCCGGCGGCGCCATCGTCGAGCGCGAGCTGGGCTTCCAGCTGGCCTCCATGGGCCAGATGCGCATGACCCTGCGCAATCCCGACTTCACCACCTCGCGGCGGATCGCCGAGGCGGTGAACCGCCGATTCCCCGGCACGGCGCACGCCCAGAACCCGACCATCGTCGCGGTCCGCCCCCCGGCCGGCCAGGACATGGCCGCCTTCATGGCCCAGATCGAAAACCTGGCCGTTCAGCCCGACAACGCCGCCAAGGTGGTGATCGACGAGGTCGCCGGCGTCATTGTCATGGGCGAGGCGGTCCGCGTCTCCACCGTGGCCATCGCCCAGGGCAATCTGACCATACGGGTTCAGGAATTTCCCGACGTCGTCCAGCCCGCCCCCTTCAGCCAGGGGCAGACCGTCGTGGTCCCGCAGAGCGCCGTCGATGTCGAGGAAGAGACGGGCAAGCAGTTCCTCACCGTGCGCAGCGGCGCCTCCCTGTCGGATCTGGTGGCGGGTCTCAATGCTCTCGGCGTCACCCCGCGGGACATGATCTCGATCCTTCAGACCATCAAGGCCGCCGGCGCCCTGCAGGCCGATATCGAGGTGATGTGATGACTGCCCTCTCTCCCATCACCGCCATCGTCCCCGGCGCGGGCGCGACCGCCGGCGCTCATAACACCGCCGAACTCGCCAAGCGCGGCCAGATTGAGAAGACCGCCGAGGATTTCGAGGCCGCCTTCCTGTCGATCATGATGCAGCAGATGTTCACCGCCACCGAGGTCTCCGCCCCCTTCGGCGGCGGTCAGGCGGAGAACCAGTTCCGCTCCTTCCTCACCGAGGCTTTCGCCCGTGAGACGACCAAGAGCGGCGGGATCGGCCTGGCCGACACGGTCGCCCGCGAAATGTTGAAGCTTCAAGGCCTGGAGGAGTAGCCGCCATGGCGATCGCCGCAACCGATGCGCAAGACCGCGTCGAACAGTTGAGCCTGCTGACCGAGCGCCTCACCGAACTGGTCGCCCAGAGCGCCCAGGCCTTCGAAGAGGGACGCCCGCACAAGGCGGCCGAGCAGCTGGAGGAAACCACCCGGCTGGCCAATGTCTATCGCCATGAGTCAGCCCGGGTGCGGGCCAATCCCGACCTGGTGGCCGCCGCACCGCTCGCCCAGCGCAGCCGGCTGATCCGCGCCACCGAAGCCTTCGACGCCGTGCTCGCCCGCCAGGGCCGGGCGATCGCCGCCGCCCGCACAGTCACCGAGGGCCTGGTCAAGGCCATCGCCGATGAGGTGGCGAGTCAACGGGGCGAAGCGGCGGGCTATGGCCCCCGCTCCGGCCCGGCGGCCAACAAGGCCGCCTCGGCCCTCACCCTCAACCAGCGCGCCTGAACAGATCAAACGCTTGTTTGAAGCCTGGATCTGCGGCTAAGCTCGTCCCGTCGCCGGGGGTTCCGGCGATCTACGTTCTCAGGGCGGGGTGAAATTCCCCACCGGCGGTAATGCCAGGCTTCACGGCTTGGACGAGCCCGCGGGCGCCTGCCGGCCTTACCGCCGCCAGGGACGAGCAGACCCGGTGTGATCCCGGGGCCGACGGTTAGAGTCCGGTTATGAGAACCGTTGGGCGACACCTTGAGGGCGCGTGCGCCCGCATGGTCCGTCCAGCGCGCCCCTGAGTCGTGGTTCATCCACCCGTCAGGGAAACGACCATGACCCAAGCCGCCTTCGAACTTCCCACCGCCAACGGCGCCTTCCGCGCCGCCCGCATCGCCTTTGTCCAGTCCCTCTGGCACCGGCACATCGTCGACCAGGCCCATACAGGCTTCATCGAGGCCATCGGCGAACGGGGCTTTGGCCCCGAGCGCATCGACCGCTTCGAGACGCCCGGCGCCTTCGAGATTCCGCTGCACGCCCAGAGTCTGGCCCGCACCGGCCGCTATGCCGCGGTCGTGGCCGCCGGCTTCGTGGTGGATGGCGGCGTCTATCGCCATGAGTTCGTCGCTCAGACGGTGATCGCCGCCCTGATGCAGGTGCAGCTGGCCACCGAGACCCCGATCTTCTCCGTGGTGCTGACCCCGCACCATTTCCATGAGCATCAGGTCCACCAGGACTTCTTCGGCGCCCACTTCAGGATCAAGGGCCAGGAGGCGGCCGAGGCCTGCGCGGGCACCCTGGAGAGTCTCGCCCGACTGGCGGCCGCCTGATGGCGATCCTTCCAGACCAGCCGCCGCCGGAAGGCTTCGCCCTCCACGGGCGGACAAGCCCCCTCACCGACCCCTGGGCGCCGATCTACGCCCATACGACACCGCAGGCGGTCATTCTCGGGCTCTGGGCCCGCGAGCCGCATGTGAACGGACGGGGCTTCGTTCACGGCGGGCTGATCATGGCGCTCTGCGACAACGCCATGGGCCTGTCCTGTGTGCAGGCGGCCGGGGGCGAGGCCTCCATGCTGACGGTCAATATGACCGTCGACTTCCTGGAAGCCGCCCAGATCGGCCAGTGGCTGACCTTCGAGACCGAGTTCGTTCGTCCTGGCGGCACGCTGGCCTTCGCCCAGGCCTTCGCCCAGGCCGATGGTCAGCCCTGCGCCCGCGCCAACGGAGTCTTCCGGATCGTTCGCCGGGAGGCTAGGTCCCCGCGGAGCTAGCCCAGCTGGATCTGCCGATCGACGCCGACTCCCGCCCGGAAGTCGGCGTCGTGGCTGACCAGCAGCAGCGCCCCGTCATAGGCGCCGAGCGCCGCCTCCACCGCCGCCAGAGACTCCAGGTCCAGGTGGTTGCTGGGCTCGTCCAGCACCAGAAACTGGGGCGGAGCGGGGCGCATCAGGACGCAGGCCAGGGCGGCGCGCAGGCGCTCGCCGCCGCTAAGCTCCGCGACCCTTCGCTCAGCCGCCCGATTGCGGAACAGGAACCGGGCCAGGGCCGCCTGGGCGGCGTTGCGATCGGCCGTCGGATTGAGCCGCTGATAGGCCTCCAGCAGGGTCTCTTCCGGGCGCAAGAGGCGCAGCTGCTGGTCGAAGATGATCGGCGCGACGCCCAGGCGCACCTCCCCGCGGCTCGGGGCTGACTGGCCGCTCAGCACGCGCAGCAGGGTGGACTTGCCCGACCCATTGGGGCCGCACAGGGCCAGGCGGTCAGGTCCGGTGATCCTCAGGTCGAGGCCGCTGATGAGCATCCGGCCGTCCGGCGCGCGCACCTCCAGGCCCTCGGCGCTGACGACGGTCTTGCCATCGGCCAGGCCACTGGCGGGCAGGTCGAAGCCGAGACGGCGCGCGGCCTCGACCCTCGCCTT
>JAHUZY010000253.1 GCA_019264505.1 Phenylobacterium sp.
TCCGCGGATATAGGGCTCGATCATCACCTCTTCGCCGAAGGTCCAGCTGGGGGCGACCAGCTCCTGCGGCGGACGATTCGCACCCTCGAACACCAGAAAGACGCCGACCGAGGACCCCTGGCTGTTGGGCTTGACCACATAGGGCGGGGCCATGACGTGGTCGGCGGCGGCCTCGAACCGGTTGAACAGCCCGCCGCCCGGCACGGTGACGCCGGCGGCCGCCAGCACCGCCTTGGCCTTGGCCTTGTCCATGGCCAGAGCCGAGGCCAGGACGCCGGAATGGGTGTAGGGCAGGCCCAGCGTCTCGAGCACGCCCTGGACGCAGCCATCCTCCCCCCACTCCCCATGCAGGGCGTTGAAGCAGACGTCGGGCTTCAGCTCGGTCAGGCGCTGGGCGAGGTCGCGGCCGGCGTCGACGCGGCTGACCCGGGCGCCCAGCCGCTCCAGGGCGTCGGCGCAGGCCGCCCCCGAAACCAGGCTGACCTCCCGCTCGGGAGACAGGCCCCCCAGCAGAACGGCGACATGTTTACCGGCGATGGAAAAGGCCATGGGGCTCTCAGGCTGCGATCGGCTGCAAGTCTCCCCCTTCGGCGGCCCGTCCCCTCGCGTCAAGCGCCCTCGCCCATTCAGATCATCGGCGCGGCCCCTGGGGCGACGACGTCGGAGGGGGTCTCTGTCTCGCGCTCACCGCGACTGAGCAGCCAGTACATGACCGGCGTGGCCACGCGCGAAAGCACGGTCGAGGTCACCAGCCCCCCCATGATGGCGATCGCCAGGGGGGAGTAGAGGCCAGAATTTTCCAGAGCCAGAGGGGTCAGGGCGGCGATGGCGGTGACCGAGGTCAGCAGGACCGGCAGGAAGCGCACCTCGCCTGCCCTCTCGATGGCCGGTCGCAGCGCCACACCTGTCCGGCGCAGCTGTTCGGTGAAATCCACCAGCAGGATCGAGTTTTTGATCTCGATACCGATGAGCGCGATCATGCCGATGGCGGCGGTGAAGGACAGGGAATTACCGGTCAGCCACAGGGCGCCCACGGCGCCGAACAGGCCGAGCGGTATGATTCCGGCCACCACCAGGGCGGTCTTGAACTTGCCAAACTCCAGGACCAGCACCGCCAGGATGCCGAAGACCGCGATCAGCACCGCGGCGCCAAGCCCTGCGAAACTGTCGGACTGGGCCTCGGCCTGGCCGCCCAGGTTCAGGCTGTAGCCGGGCGGCAGGGCGAGCTCGGCCTCCAGGCGCTCCACAGCCTCGGTGGTCACCGCCGAAGTCAGGAACCCTGTGCCCACATAGGCCGTGATGGTGACGGTCCGCTGGCGGTCCACCCGGTCGATCCGGGCCGGGCTGGAGGTCAGGACCGGGGTCGAGACCACCCCCATGGGCACGGCCTGACCGGTGGCGCTGGGCAGGTAGATGTCCTGCAGGGCCGCCACCTCATTGCGCGCCGACATGGGCAGGCGGACATTGACGGCGTAGTCGTCGCCATCGGGATCGCGGTACCGGGCGACGCTCTCGCCCGAAAGGGCCAGACGGGTGATGCGGCGTCCGGCGCCAGCCGGCACGCCCAGGGCTGCGGCCTTGGCCTCGTCCAAGCCGAGGTCCAGGTCGGTGCGGTCGAGGCGGACCGGATTTGTGACGTCCCTGGCGCCTGGCGTGGACTTCAAGATCGCTTCAGCCTGAGCGGCCAGACCCTTGAGAACACTCAGGTCCTGGCCTTGCAGACGCACGGCGATGGGGGCCTCGATGGGCGGTCCGTTCTCGAAGACGATGACCCGGATGCGGGCGCCGGGATAGCGGTCGAAATCGGCGCGCAGGGCGTCCAGCAGGGCGGGACTCTCCCCCGGCTCCCAGGCCGCCAGGCCGGCATAGACCTCCGCATAGTTGGGTTGCGGCTCGGCCTGGTTCACATTGTAGAAGATCTGCGGATTGCCCCGGCCGAGATTGGCCGCCCGCCAGACGATGGCCTCTTCCCGGGCGAGCCGGGCCTCCACAAAGCGCAGGGCCTCGTCGGTCTTGGCCATGGACGTTCCCTGCTGGGTCTCGATCTGCACCAGGAACTGAGGCGTCTCGGCCGGCGGAAACAGGGACGAGCCGATAGCCCCCAGCATCGGGACCGTCGTGGCGCAGATGGCCAGGATGATAGCCAGGGCGATCCAGGGCCGCGCCAGGGCTCGACGCAGGATCGGGCTGTAGAAGCGATGGATGCCGCCATTGATCGCCCGCAGCAGGGCGTTGCCCTCCGGATCCTCGTGCCGCGACAGGATCCGGCTGGCCAGGAAGGGGATGATGGTCAGGGAGACCAGCAGGGAGGCCGCCACCGTGCACAGGACGGCCACCGGCAAGGAGCGGATATAGGCGCCTGAGCCCTCCGGCAGGAACATCAGTGGCAGGAAGGCCAGCATCAGGGTCGCCGTACAGCCCAGCACCGCCAGCGAGATCTGCCGCGTGCCGTTGACCGCCGCGGTCACCCGGTCCTCCCCGGCCCGCAGGCGCCGCGCAATGTTCTCGGTGACCACGATGGAGTCGTCCACCAGCAGGCCCAGGCTGAGCACGAAGCCGGCGATGGCCAGCTGGTTCAGGGTGAAGCCCAGCCCCTGCATCACCGCCAGGCCGATCAGGACCGACAGCGGGATGGACATCATCACCACGACGCCCGCCCGCAGTCCGAGCGGCAGGAGGGTGACAAGGACAAGGCCGAGCGCGATGCCGAAGTCTCGGAACAGCCGGTTCAGCCTGTGCTTCACATTCTCGGCCTGCTGGAAGCCGCGCTCCAGGCGCACCCCGGACGGCAGGGTGGTCTCGAACTCGTCCAGGGCGGCGTTGACGGACCGGGTCAGGGTGGCGACATCGGCGCCGTCCCTCTGCTTCACGGTGACGAAGACCGCCCGCTCGCCGTTGAACCGCGTCAGGTGGGTGGCCTCAGCCTCGGCCCAGGCGACAGTGGCCACATCCTCCACCCGCACGACGCGGCCTTCGGTCATGCGCACGGGGGTCTGGGCTATGTCCTCCAGTTCGCGGAAGGCGCCGCCGGCCTTGACGTTGAACCGTCGCTCGCCGGCATGGACCGCGCCCACGGGCGCCTCGGCGCCGGCCGCCGCCAGGGCGTCGGCCACGGCGGTGGCGGGCAGCTGCAGGGCGGCAAGCCTCGGAAGGTCCAGGGACACCCGGACCTCGGATGGCGGCGCGCCCCAGTATTC
Source organism: Phenylobacterium sp. (assembly GCA_019264505.1). GTDB lineage: Bacteria > Pseudomonadota > Alphaproteobacteria > Caulobacterales > Caulobacteraceae > Phenylobacterium. Next base: position 3,198 of record JAHUZY010000253.1, read on the forward strand.
AGCCTGGCGCACCCCAGGCGCCCGGGCCAGCCGCTCGCGCAGGCGTTCGGCCACCTTTTCCAGGCGGCGCATGGGCAGGTGATCGCTGACCAGAGCCACCTGGATGACCGACACCTCGGTGGTCCGCGCCCGGCGGACCTCCAGCAGGGCCAGACCGTCCGGCAGACGGGGACGCAGGGCGTTCACCTCGCGGACCACCTCGTCATACTTGCGGTCGGTGTCCACATCCCAGTTGAACAGCACCTGGACGACGGCCGCCCCGTCCTGGCTGGTGGAGCGGATCTCGTCCACATCGTCCAGGCCGTCGAGGACGTCCTCCAGCGGGTCAGCGATCAGCTGCTCCATCTCGGTGGGCTCGGCGCCGGGCAGGACGAAGGCGCGGCCGTTCTGCGCCTCCTGGATCGCCTCGGCGGGAATGCGGGAAAAGCCGTCGGCGGTGGCGGGCGGCGCTGCGGTGATCTGGGC
>JAHUZY010000261.1 GCA_019264505.1 Phenylobacterium sp.
GTCTTCCGCGGCAAGCGCGGCGACTATCTGAAAATCCTGGCCTGGGATGGCAGCGGCATGTGCCTGTTTGCGAAGCGGCTTGAGAGCGGGCGCTTCGTATGGCCGCCGATCGTCGAGGGGCGACTGCAGCTGACCGCAGCGTACCCACCCGGTGAAGACCGCGTCAGCGAGGTTTGCGGGGCTTTCTGATCCAGCGTGAGGCGGTGCGTTCGACGGCGGCCCGGCAGTCGTGGGTGGGATCGGCGTTTGGATTGAACCTTGCTCCGAGGATGTCGAAGGCGTCGTGATGGCTCTCGTGGGCGGGATCGCTGAGTGCGTCGATGAGATCGGTGTAGCCGAACGGCCCACCGCAGTCTTCCGGCGGACAGGGGCCCTTGGCGTAGACCAGGAAGGTGGCGTCAACGCCGGCCGGCAGGGTCTCGAACTTGTCGAGCTTGACCGTGTGGCTCCAGCCGTCTCCAAAATCGTACAGGTAGGTGAAGCGCTTGGCGCCCGTTTGGGTCAGGGCCTGTTGGAGCGTGGTCTTGCGCGCGTCGAGGGGGCCGTCGCCGAAGAGGCCGTCTGGGTCAGCCGGGCCCCACCCGAGATCGCCGATGCGGATCTCCCAGAGGTGGCTGTTCGTCCAGCCGATGGCCGCCTGCAGCACCTCGTGCAGGCGATCCAGGCGGATCTTGAGAGGAACGATGAGCCAGCGCTCGACCTTGGGCTCGACGTGGTCGAGGACGATCTTGAGGCGAACGATCTTCTGGTCTGCGGTCATGCCGCCGTTTTAGCGGGCCCGTGGGCTGGATCCCAGTTCCACGGCAGGAGCTCGTCGAGACGACTGGCGGGCAGGTCGTTGATGCGTGCGAGGACATCGGCGAGCCAGGCCTGAGGATCAACGTTGTTGAGCTTGGCGGTGGCGATGAGGCTGTACATGGCCGCGGCACGTTGGCCGCCACGGTCGGAGCCCGCAAACAGCCAGGACTTGCGGCCAAGGGCGATGCCTCTGAGCGCCCGCTCAGCAGCGTTGTTGGAGAGACAGACGCGGCCATCGTCCAGGAAGCGGATGAAGGAGGGCCAGCGTCGCTTGAGGTAGTTGATCGCCTTGACGATGTGGTGGCTGCTGGTGAGCTGCTGGCGGGTCTCGGCCATCCAGGCTTCGAGCTCGGCGAGGATCGGCGCACTCTGCTCACGGCGGACGACCAGGCGAGCTTCAGGGCTTGCGCCATTGATCTGCCGCTCGACGGCGAAGAGGGCGTCGATCAGGCGCACCGCCTTCAGAGCCTTGGGATAGACGGCCTTGGGCTTCTCGCCGCGGGCCTTCTGGCGCTCGGCGGTCTCGATGTCGGCCAGCTCGAAGAACTTACGGCGGGCGTGGGCCCAGCACCCGGCCTCCACAATGAGACCTGGAGATCGGTCTGGTTTGTAGAGCTCGGCGTAGCCGCCATAGGCGTCAGCCTGCAGAATCCCGCTCCATGTCTTCAGGTGGTTTTGCGGGTGCACGCCCTTGCGATCGCGGGAGTAGTGGAAGATCGCCGCCGGCGGACCTGCGCCGCTGAACGGGGCGTCGTCTCGCACATAGGTCCACAATCGGCCCACATCGGTCTGGCCCTTGGCCAGGACCGGAACGGTCGTGTCGTCGCCGTGCAGGCGCTCGGCGGCCAGGACATGGGCCTCGATGCGCTCGACCAGCGGCGCCAGGACCGTGGCCACGCCGCCGACCTGGTCGGCCAGGGTCGAGAGGCTGAGCGGTACGCCCTCGCGGGCATAGCGCTCGGCCTGGCGATTAAGCGGCTGATGGGCCCCAAACTTCTCGAAGATGATCATGGCCAGCAGGCTGGGGCCGGCCCAGCCGCGGGGAAGGACATGGAAGGGGGCTGGAGCCTGGGCGATGGTCTCGCAGTCTCGGCAGGAGACCTTCTCGCGGACGGTCTGGATCACCTTCCACTGGCGGGGGATCACCTCCAGCGTCTCGGTGACGTCCTCGCCGAGCTTGATGAGACGCGCGCCACCGCAGCAGGCGCAGGTCTTGGGGGCCTCGATCACGACGCGCTCGCGGGGCAGATGCTCTGGGAAGGGCTGACGCGAGGGCTTCTTGCGGGTGAAGGTCTTGACCGTGGTGGTCGCCCGGGCCGCGGCCTGCTCGGCGGCGAGCTCGTCCTCGGTGGCGCTGGCCTCTAGCTCTTCCAGCTGCAGCTCCAGCTGATCGAGCAAACGGCTGGTCCGCTCAGAAGACGTCCCGAACCGCTCACGCTTGAGCTTGGCGATCTGCAGCTTGAGATGGGCGATGAGCGCCTGATCGTCGGAGACCTGGGCCTTGGCGGCGGCGGCGTCGGCCCGAGCCACGTCCAACTCCTGACGCATGATCAGCAGCGCCGCCTTAAGCGCTTCGACGTCGTCCGGCAGGGCCTCCAGGGCTGTGTCCATAGGGTGATGGAATCACAAATCCCGCAGCTTGTGGCGCCCCTAAATGCAGGTCAGGAAAAGAAAATGCAGGGCCTATCCAGCACTGGTCGGGCGCCAGGTGTGCTGGGGATTACGCCAGTCGATGCCCTCCAGCATGTAGCCGAGCTGGGCCGACGTCAGAGCCACCGCGCCACCCTCCGTCGACGGCCAGACGAACCGCCCACGGTCCAGGCGCTTGGCGTAGAGCGACATGCCCAAGCCATCGTGCCAGATGATCTTGACCAAGCCTCCACCGCGGCCACGGAACACAAACAGATCACCCGCATGCGGGTCGCGCTTCAGGTGCTCCTGGACCAACAAAGCTAAGCCCGGCATCCCCTTGCGCATGTCTGTATGGCCAGTCGAGATCCATACCCGGAGACTAGGTGCAAGCGGGATCATCGCAACGCCTGGAGCGTCGCGGTGACCAGGGCTGCAGGCGCATGAGCGCTGATCGTCACCCGGGCCCCCTGTGGCGACTCGACGATGATCGCCGGGTCACGGCCTCCTGCCAGCTCCCCATCAGCGGGGCCATCCACGACGACCGCCGGGACAAAGCCGCCCAGATCCTGAGGCGTCAACGCCTTGCGCCGCCATGTGTAGAGCAGTCCGGTCGAAATCTCATGGCGTCGAGCAACATCGGCCACAACCGAACTGGTCCCAAACGCCTCGTCCAGGATCGCCAGCTTCTGCTCCTCGCTCCACCGCCGGCGGCGCTCGCCGGTCAACAGGGTGATCTGGCTCATCCAGCGCTCTTACGCCCGCTCACACGACCGGTCATATGACCAGACTTAAGAGCTCAGCATCGCAATCCGTCCCTCGCCTACAAGGCGGCCTTCACCGGAGGGGTACAGTTGATCCGGTCGCTCGCTCCGAACACCGGAAATTCCGACGAGGAAATCCGCAATAGCCTTCAAGACCTTCTGAACCGCTATCGGGTGAAGCACACGAGCCCCACAGTGAACCGCGAAGGCGATCTTGATGTCGATCCGGGCCCGGGCGGCGCCTCTCGTCCCTCGGGCGGTGGTGGCGGTAGCACCGGAGGCCCGGCGCGCCAGCGGCCCACCGACTTGAGCATCGTGCATTCCGGCGCCCAGATGGCTCGCCTCGCTCAGAACCTACAACGGGCACCTCGCCTGATTCGGCTCGAAGATGAGCAAGAGATCGCTGATAAGAACATCACAGGCCGGGCCGGGCGCTACTATCAGGCCACGGGCGAGCTTTATCTGAACATGCGGTACCCGGCGGTCGAGATGATGCGTGCGCAGCTTGAAAAGGAATATGCGCACGCCCCTGATCCCGAGATCATGCAGCGCCTTGTTATGACGCAGGCCAAAGACTCGATGGTGCGGCGTGTCGGCCGTGGCGTTGTCTTCGCTCTGGCCAAGCGCCTCTCTAAAGAGTGGGACGAAGAGGCCATGGGGAAGGCCCTAGAGCCTGAGAGCCTCAGCTTGGCGGCCGATAATTACGAAGACAGCTTGCAGGACGCGCGCCGGCAGGTCGGGATGACGTTGAGGCTCCGCCGCGCGGACGCCTCAGAGAGCACAAGCGATGAGGCCCCGGCGGTCGAGGAGCAACCCGCATGATGCGAGCCACGATCCTCGGCGCCGTGACCGCTATCTCGCTAACAGGGTGCGGAAGTCCCTCGGAGAGCGAAAAAGCTGCCGCAGCCACATCCACCGTCCAGCCGGCCGCCCCCGAGCCGGCGGAGGAACCAATCGCCACCATCAGCGACACAGACCTCGGCCGCGTGTGCCGGGGGGCTGTAGCCGCACTGAACGGCCGCGACCCCGCTATCATCAAGGTCGAGCAGATCGAGAATGGTGTCGCGTATGTCGGCTACGAACGCCCCGACGACGGCAAGGTTTGGAAGAATCGGTGCCGTGTGGACGGCGACCGGGTGATTTGGGCTTCAGTTGATCTCGATGGCCCGGGGAGCGGG
>JAHUZY010000484.1 GCA_019264505.1 Phenylobacterium sp.
CATGACCCGGACATGGGGGGCGGCGCAGGCCAGCTTCTCCCGGTCGAGGCCGAAGAAGCGGAAATACTCTCGCTGAGACGGCGCCAGCACCCCGTCCATGCGCTCCAGCTGCAGGCGCAGCATCATGACCACGTCGCAGCCGGCAATGCCCTTGCGCAGGTCGTGGAAGACTTCCGAACCCCAGCGGTCGGCCTCGGCGGGCATCAGGGTCGGCGGACCCACCAGGCGGACCTCGGCGCCCATCATCTGCAGGAGGCCGACATTGGAGCGCGCCACACGGCTGTGCAACACGTCGCCGCAGATGGCCACGCGCAGGCCGGCGATGCGGCCAAAGGCCCGGCGCATGGAGAGCGCGTCCAGCAGGGCCTGGGTGGGATGTTCGTGCTGGCCGTCGCCCGCGTTGATCACCGAGCAGGACACCTTCTGCGACAGCAGCGAGGCCGCCCCGGAAGAGGCGTGGCGCACCACCAGCAGGTCGGGCTGCATGGCGTTCAGCGTTACGGCGGTGTCGATCAGGGTCTCGCCCTTGGAGATGGACGAGGCCCGCGGGCTCATATTGACCACATCGGCGCCCAGCCGTTTGCCAGCCAGTTCGAAGGAGCTCTGGGTCCGGGTGGAGTTCTCGAAGAACAGGTTCATCAGCGTGCGACCCTTGAGCAGGTCGAGCTTCTTCGAGGTCTGGCGGTTGAGGGCGACGAAGCCGTCGGCCAAATTCAACAGGTCGGTCACTTCGACCGGATTCAGGTCCAGAACCGACAGGAAGTGGCGCTTGGGGAAGGGGAAGGTCTTCCCCAGGACGTCGATCAGACCGGAATCGGGGGCGCTCATGGGGCCGTCCTCTTAAGGGGGCTGGGCGGTCTCGCCAAGACGTCTGTCCTGCGCCCGACCATTCGCCCTAGGCCTCCGCCGCCGGCAGGTTGCGCAGGCGCTCCAGGGCGCCCTGGAGGATCCAGGCCGCGGCGGTCTTGTCGACCACCTCGCCCCGGCGGGCCCGGCTCATGTCGACTTCGTCCACAAGCATGCGGTTGACCGCCACCGAGGACATCCGCTCGTCCCAGAAGGCGATGGGCAGGTCGCGCAGGCGCAGCAGATTGCGCGCGAAGGCGCGGCTGGACTGACAGCGCGGACCCTCTGTCCCATCCATATTGACCGGCAGGCCGATGACGAGGGCCAGGGCGCCGCGGCCCTCCATCAGAGAAAACAGCTGCTCGGCGTCGTCTGTGAACTTCGTCTTGCGGATCAGGGCGAGCGGCGAGGCGACCATCCGCATGCCGTCGGACACGGCGACCCCTATCGTCTTCTCGCCCAGGTCCAGCCCGACCACGGGCGCGATCGGGGGGAGGGCGGCAGGCAGGTCCAGCAGGTCGAGAACGGGCATGGGCCGCTCATACCATCGGCGCCCCAGCGCGCCACGGGATTTCAGGGCCTTTGCCCGTCAGTTCATCGACCGCCGGTATTGGTCAAGGCCAAGCTTGCGAGTAGACCAGCGAGCAGGACCGGGGGGACGAGATGGCGACGACAGGCACGACTGACTGGCCGCGCAAGACACGGGACATCCACAACCATCATATGGACTCCACCGTCTGGGACCGGATCGCCTTCCGGGACGACGATGTGGTGGTGGCGACCTACGCCAAGTCCGGCACCACCTGGACGCAGCATATCGTGGGCCAGCTAGTCTTCGCCGGTGATCCCGAGGTTAAGGTGGCCGAGATCTCGCCCTGGGTCGACCTGCGGATCATGCCGCCCAACCTGATGGACATCCTCGAGGCCCAGACGCACCGGCGCATTCTCAAGACCCACCTGCCAGTCGATGCGCTCACCTTCTCGCCCAAGGCCCGCTACATCTATATCGGCCGCGACGGCCGCGACGTGCTGTGGAGCCTCTACAACCATCACGCCAACGCCAATGCGCTCTGGTACGAGGCCATCAACGACACCCCCGGCCGGGTGGGGCCGCCGGTCGAGCGCGCCGACCCCGATATCCGCCGTTACTTCCTGACTTGGCTGGAGCAGGATGGCGCGCCCTTCTGGCCCTATTGGGAAAACATCGCCACCTGGTGGGCGATCCGCGATCTGCCCAATGTCATGCTGGTCCATTTCAACGACCTGAAGCAGGACCTGGAGGGCGAGATGCGCAAAATCGCCGCCTTCCTGGACTGCGATATCCCCGAGGACCGCTGGCCGACGATCCTGGAGCACTGTTCCTTCGACTGGATGAAGGCCCATGCGGAGAATGTCGCCCCGCTCGGCGGGGCCATATTCGAAGGCGGCGCCCAGACCTTCATCAACAAGGGCGTCAACGGCCGCTGGCGTGACGTCCTGACCCCCGCCGACATCGCCGCCTACGAGGCCCGGGCGATGGCGGAGCTGGGCCCTGACTGCGCTCGATGGCTGGCGTCGGGGGGGACGGTCTAGAGTCGCGCTCCAGGCGCCGACGGACGTCAGGGGCGAGATTGCGTCGCGGCGGCTTGTCAAAGGTGGCGTCGCACGGCTAACCCACGGGTCAGATTGCAAGGAGGCCCCCATGGCCATCGACGCGGCGACCGTGCGCAAGGTCGCCAAGCTGGCGCGCATCGCCGAACCGGAGGAGCGCATCGAACCGCTCGCCCGCGAACTCAATGGCATCCTGACCTGGATCGAGATGCTGAACGAGGTGGACACCGACGGGATCGAACCGATGACCTCAGTGGTCCACCAGGGTCTGCCCATGCGGGAAGACGTGGTCACCGAGGGCGGTGACCCCGCCAAGGTGCTGGCCAATGCGCCCAAGTCGGCGAAGGACTTCTTCGTTGTCCCCAAGGTGGTGGAATAGATGAGCGACCTGACCAAGCTCACCCTCAAGTCCGCCCTGGAAGGCCTTGAGTCCAAGGCTTTTTCGTCCGTTGAGCTGACCCGCGCCCATATCGAGGCCGTGGAATCCGCCAGGGCGCTGAACGCCTATGTGCTGGAGACCCCGGACAAGGCGCTCGCCATGGCGCAGGCCAGCGACGCCCGCCGCGCCCAAGGCCAGGCCGGCGCCCTGGATGGCGCGCCTCTCGGCATCAAGGACCTGTTCTGCACCGAGGGCGTGCGCTCCACAGCCTGCTCGAAAATCCTCGGCGACTTCCGCCCGACCTATGAGTCGAACGTCACCGCCAATCTCTGGCGAGACGGGGCGGTCATGCTGGGCAAGCTGAACATGGATGAGTTCGCCATGGGCTCGTCCAACGAGACCAGCGCATTCGGCCCGGTGATCAATCCCTGGCGCGGGGCGGGCGAGACCACGCCGTTGACGCCGGGCGGCTCGTCCGGCGGTTCGGCCGCGGCGGTCGCCGCCCAGCTCTGCCTGGGCG
>JAHUZY010000485.1 GCA_019264505.1 Phenylobacterium sp.
GGCACCGGCGACCTGCTCACCGCCCTCTATGGCGCGGCCGTGCTCGATGGCCTGGCGCCGGCCTACGCCCTGCCCCGGGCCGTGGGCGGGGTGGCCGAGACCGTTTCGGCGGCCCATATGTGGAAGGCCAAGGAGCTTCCCCTGGTGGCCATGGCCCAGCGCCTGAAGGCCACCTCGCCGCATGTCCGCATGGAGCGTCTGAACTGACCGCCACCCCTGTTCCCGAGATCCACGGCCACGCCAACCCCGGTTTCGAGGCCGTCACCGCCGCCTTCGAGGCCAATTTCGCGCAAGGCCAGGAGCTCGGCGCGCGGTTCTCCCTGGTCCGGAACGGCGAGCTGATCGTCGACCTGTGGGCCGGCCACGCCGACAGGGCGCGCACCCAGCCGTTTACCGCCGACACCCTGACCCCGCTGTTTTCCACCACCAAGGCCGTGGCCGCCCTGATGGCCGCCCGGCTCATCGACCAGGGCCGGCTCGCCTATGACCAGGCGGTCGCCGAGGTCTGGCCAGAGTTCGCCCAAGCCGGCAAGGGCGCGATCACGGTCGAGCAGGCTCTGTCGCACCAGGCCGGCCTGTCGGGTTTTGTCGAGGCCATCGAGCCGTCCCTGTGGTTCGACTGGGACGCGGTCTGCGCCAGGCTCGCGGCCATGGCGCCGCTCTGGCCGCCGGGAACCGCCAGCGGCTATCACCCGGTGACCTACGGCTATCTGGCCGGTGAGATCTTCCGCCGGGTCGACGGACGCACCCTGGGGACGGCCCTGCGGGAAGACCTCGCCCAGCCCTTTGACCTCGACCTCTGGATCGGCCTGCCGGACGCCGAGCACGACCGTTGCGCCGACCTGCAGCGGCCGCCGGCCTTTCCCGACTTCGGCGAGATCAACATCCCCACCAAGGCCGCCTTCCTGGAGCCCTGGTCATCCCCGGGCGGCCGCGGCCAGGCCGAGTGGCGCCGCGCGGAAATCCCGTCGGCCAATGGCCATGCGACGGCCCCGGCGCTCGCCAAGCTCATGGGCGCGCTGGCTCAAGGCGGCTGGCTGGATGGCGAGATGATCCTTTCGCCGGCCCTGATCTCCGAGATGGCCCGGGAGCGGATCGCGGGGCAAGACCTCGTCCTGCCGTTCCAGATGAGCTGGGGCGCCGGCGTCATGCGCAACGGCCCGCTCAAGCCCTGGGGGCCAGGGGAAGACACCTTCGGCCATTCCGGCTGGGGCGGCTCCTGCGCCTTCGCCGATCCGGACACCGGCCTCGCCGGCGCTTACGTCATGAATAAGCAGTCGGCCCACCTGCTGGGCGATCCGCGGCCCAAGCGGTTGATCGAGGCGGCCTACGCCGCGCTCTAGGACAGGCGGTCGCGGAACTCGCTGTAGTCGAACTCGCGCACCATCCGGAGCGCGCCGGTCTCGCTGTTCCACAGCGCGATGGCCGGCAGGGGCACGCCGTTGAAGGTGTTGGTCTTGACCATCGAATAGTGCGCCTGGTCGAGGAAGGCGATGCGGGTTCCGGGCGTCGGCCGCTCGGCAAACCGGTAGTCGCCGATGATGTCGCCGGCCAGACACGACGGCCCGCCCAGCCGTAGGGCCACGCCCTCGGCCGGCTCGCCCAGCATGGCCGGGCGATAGGGCGCCTCGATCACATCGGGCATGTGGCAGGTGGCCGAGATGTCGGTGATGCCGATGGCCATGCCATTGTCGAAGACGTCCAGCACCTCGCCCACCAGGATGCCGGCGTCGAGCGCGATGGCCTCGCCGGGCTCGAGGAACAACTCGATCCCGTGGCGCTCACGTACGTCCCGCAGGAAGCCGACCAGGGCCTCGCGGTCATAGTCGGCGCGGGTGATGTGGTGGCCGCCCCCTAAGTTCACCCACTTGATCTGGCCGCCCAGCACGCCGGCGATCTTCGGCTCCAGCGAGGCCCAGATGCGGCTCAAGGGCTCGAAGCCCTGTTCGCAGAGCGCGTGGATGTGCAGGCCATCGACGCCCTTCAGGGCGTCGGGCGTCAGCTGCGAGACCGGGAAGCCCAGGCGCGAGCCGACCTGGCAGGGGTCGTACTTGGCGACCTCGGCCTCGCTGTGCTCGGGGTTCAGACGCAGGCCGATCTGGAAGACCTCGCCCGCCCCCCGCGCCGCCGCGATCAGGTCCGCAAACCGCGCGATCTGGTCCGGCGAATTGAAGATCACCGTGTCCGACAGCGCCAGGATCTCGGGCAGATCGGCGCCCTTGTAGGCCGGCGAATAGGTGGTCAGTTCCCCGCGGTAGAACTCCCGCGCCAGCCGAGCCTCCCAGAGTCCCGAGGCGCAGACCCCGTCCAGGTGCTCGCCCACCAGACCCGCCAACGACCACATGGAGAAGGCCTTCAGCGCCAGCAGCACCTGGGCGCCGCCCCGATGGCCCACATCGGCCAGAACCTGCAGATTCCGCGCGATCGCGACCTCGTCCACCACGAAACAAGGGGACGGAACCCGCGCCAGGTCGAAACGGGCGAATGCGCCAGCGCCGCCGGCCTTGGTCTCCATGCCCCTAGAAGTCCAGGGGGGCCGGCAGGTCGCGGACCTTCCAGGGCAGGCCGTGCTTATTCAGCATGTCCATGAAGGGATCAGGGTCGAGCTGCTCCATGTTGAAGACGCCCTTGCCGGCATAGACGCCCTGGACCATCAGCGCCGCGCCGATCATGGCCGGGACGCCGGTGGTGTAGCTGACCGCCTGGCTGCCGGTCTCGGCATAGGCCTCTTCGTGGTCGCAGACATTGTTGATGTAGATGGTCTTCTGAGCGCCATCCTTCAGGCCGGTGGCGATGGTGCCGATATTGGTCTTGCCCTTGGTCCGCGGGCCAAGGGAAGCCGGCTCGGGCAGCAGGGCCTTGAGGAACTGCAGCGGGATGATCTCCCGGCCCTCGAACATCACCGGATCAATGCGCAGCATGCCCACATTGCCCAGCACGTCGAGGTGCTTCAGATAGGCGTCGCCGAAGGTCATCCAGAACCGGATGCGCTTGATTTCCGGATAGAATTTGGCCAGCGACTCCAGCTCCTCATGGTACATGAGGTACATGTTCTTCTCGCCGACCTGGTCGAAGTCGAACACCTGCTTTTTCGCGAGCGCCGGCCCCTCGACCCACTGGCCGTTCTCCCAGTGCCGCGACGGCGCGGTCACTTCGCGCAGATTGATCTCGGGATTGAAGTTGGTGGCGAAGGGGTGGCCGTGGTCGCCGCCATTGCAGTCGAGAATGTCCAGGGTCTCGATCGTGTCCAGCAGGTGCTTGGCCGTATAGGTGGTGAACACCGAGGTCACGCCGGGATCAAAGCCGCAGCCCAGCAGCGCCATCAGGCCAGCCTCTTTGAAGCGGTCCTGATAGGCCCACTGCCAGCTGTATTCGAACTTGGCCTCGTCCCGGGGCTCGTAATTGGCGGTGTCGAGATAGTTCACGCCGGCGGCCAGACAGGCCTCCATGATCGCCAGGTCCTGATAGGGCAAAGCGAGGTTCACCACGAGGACGGGCTTCACCTGCTGGATCAGGGCCGTGGTGGCGGCGATGTCGTCGGCGTCGAGCGCAGCGGTCTCCACCACCACGCCGGTGCGGGCCTTCACCGACTCCGCAATGGCGTCGCATTTGGAGCGCGTGCGGCTGGCGAGCGTAATGTGGCTGAAGATGTCCGGCGACATGGCCATCTTGTGGACCGCCACCGAGCCCACGCCGCCCGCGCCAATCACCAGAACTCTGCTCATCTCTCGCCCTTCCCTGCCGCCCGGCGGCAAATCACAGAACCAAAACGCCCGCCACGCGGGGATGGGGCCATATCACGGGACGGCGCCGGGGGCTAATGGCCGGGCGATCTGTCGCGGTGAAGGTTCGGTGACGGGGGGGCGGAGAT
>JAHUZY010000149.1 GCA_019264505.1 Phenylobacterium sp.
ATGCGGTGAAGTTCACGACCCAGGGCTCCGTGCGCCTTGAGGTGACAAGCGCCAGCGGCGAGAGCGGGGAGAACCTGGTCTTCCGTGTCGCCGACACCGGCATCGGCTTCGATGAGGGCGCGCGCCAGCGTCTGTTCGGGCGCTTTGAGCAGGCCGACGGCTCGATCACCCGCCGCTTCGGCGGCACCGGCCTTGGCCTGGCCATTTCCCGCTCCCTCGCCGAGGCCATGGGGGGAACCCTCTCAGCAGACTCCCAACGTGACGCGGGCTCGGTCTTCACCCTCACCCTGGACCTGCCCCGGGCTGCGGGCGCCGCTGAGGCCTGGGGACGCGACGCCGACGCCGCCAAGGGGTCGGCGCCCCTGGACGGGATGCGGGTCCTCCTGGCCGAAGACCATCCGACCAATCGTCGGGTCGTGGAACTGATCCTGGGCGCCGCTGGCGTGCTCCTGACCTGCGTCGAGGACGGCGCCCAGGCGGTGGCCGCCTGGAAAGACGGAGCCTATGATCTGGTGCTGATGGACATGCAGATGCCGGTCATGGATGGTCTGAGCGCCATTGGTGAAATCCGCCGTCTCGAGCGGGTCCTGGGCCGCAGCCGGACGCCGATCTACACCCTGACGGCCAACGCCATGCCCGAACACGGCCTGGCCTCCGCCGAGGCCGGCGCCGATGGCCACGTGACCAAGCCGGTCACGGCCGAACGGCTGCTGATGGCGGTGGACGATGTCTGGTCGGCGCGGGCGTCAGGCGACGAGGCCGCCTGCCCCGCAAAGCTCGCCTGAACCTGAGCCCCGCGACGAGGGAGACGCCCAGCGCCGCCTCGTCCCGTCAATCAGCAGATCACTTGGTCAGGCGGAGATTGTCGATCGAGCCGGCGATGGCGTCGAACGCCGCGCCCAACTGCGACACGTTCTGGACGTCGAAGAACTTGTCCGGATCGGTGGCGCAGTTCCTCAGCAGGTCGCTGGAGCCCGTCTTCACCTCCACCCGCACGGTGTAGAGGACGATCTCCTTGTCCTTGATGTTCTTGCAGAGCAGGGCCAGCCGCTCGTTCATCTTCTGATTGGCCGTGTTGCCGGAGCCTGAGGTGATCCCCAGCAGGCCCTGCCACAGATAGCCCAGCCCGCTGTAGGCCGAGGCGTTGTGGTTGCTTGCGCTGCTGAAGACGTTGTCGCCGTCGGTCATCAGAATGATGATCTTGCGGTGGTTCTTGGTCCCATAGGCGACGCCGTCGGCCAGGGGCGCATTGGGCGACAGGGTGTGCCAGCCCCAGACCAGCCCCATGGGGATGTTGGTGTTGCCCACCGCCTTCATGGAGTCGATCGCCCCCTTGAGGGCGCTCATGTCGGTGGTCAGCGGCATGATCGGTTCAAGGTCGCAGCCCTTGTTCGGACCGCCCCCGCTGGGCTTCTCGTTATTGTACTTGGCGACGTTGCCCTGGCGCTCCCAGTTGTCGCCATTGGACTTGTCATCCAGATAGTCGTTGGGGTTGGAAGACTGCCACCAGTAAAGCCGGTCGGGCTCGTCCGGAGCGAAATAGGGGACGAAATAGCTGTCCTTATTGGCCGTGTAGGGCGCGGTGTCCTGGACGTCGAAGGGCTGTCGGCGGCTTTCCACGCAGCCGCCCCAGACCTGATTGTCCTTCATCGACTTCAGGACGGCGAAGCGGTCGGTGTTGGCCGTGTTGAAGATATCGACATTGGCCGCATTGTGCCCAAGCGCCCGGCTGTCGAGCCAGTTGGGGATGCCCGGGCCTGTGCGCGTGGTGGTGTTATAATTCTTGACGCTGACGTCCTCGGCCACCCGCACCGTGCTGGAGAAAGGCACCAGGGAGATCTGGATCGGGTCTTTGGCGGTGCTGCGCTTGCCGGCCGCGTCCAGCTTGTCCACCAGGTCCTTGGCGGCGGTCTTCAGGGTCGAGAGCTTGGTGCCCGACATGGAGCCGGTGTTGTCCAGCACCAGAGCGACCTCAAGGCGATCCATGGCCCGCAGCACCTCGGCGCCGGCCTTGACGTTGCCGTGCTGGAAGAAGCCAGTGGCCACGGCCATGGGGGTCATCTCCGCCGAAGCCACCACCTTGGGACCGTCGAGGACGAAGCTGGACGTCACCAGGGCAGACCCGGGAAAAGCGCTGAGATTGGCCATCAGCGCCCGCTGGCCGACCTCGTTGATCTCCTTCTGGGTCTGGGCCGAGGAGCGGGCGGCGAACAGGGCGGCCGCGTCCAGGGCGTCCTGCAGCTTCTGCTTCTGGTTGGCGCCGATATAGAGGTCGAACACGCCGAGCGTCAGGGGGGCGAGCAGCACCAGGGCCACGGCGAAGATGATCGCCGCCGCCCCGCTCTCGTCGCGGGCGCCGGTCTTCAGCCGGGCGGTCAGGCCCTTAAGGATAGAGGTTCGCACGTCTGCGCCCCGCTCTTTCTAAACGTTCAGGGGCTGATGATGCGGCCTCAGGGTAAACGAACCCTCCGCAGAACAGGGTAAACAGGCGGGGCTTTTCGCCGCCGCAGCCCTGGCTCCGGCGCCGCGGGGCGACTTAAGCGTTTGGTGGGCAGCGCAGATTCAAGGAGACCGCCATGGCCGAACAGCCATTCCCCGACACACTGGCGAAACTGGGCGCCGACCTCATCTTCGAGCAGGCCCTGGTGGACGGCCGCTGGATCAGCGGGTCGGCGAAGCCCATCGCCGTGGACAATCCGGCCGACGGAAGCCGCCTTGGCCATGCGCCAAGCCTGTCGGGCGAGGAGGTGGAGCGCGCCATCGCCGCGGCGGCGCGGAGCTTTCCAGACTGGGCGGCCCGGAAGGGACAGGCCCGGGGCGAGATCCTGTTCCGCTGGGCGGCCCTGGTGGAGGCCAATGAGGCGGGCCTGGCGGCCCTGATCTCGCTGGAGAACGGCAAGCCCTGGAAGGAGGCCCTGGGGGAGATTCGCTACGCCAACTCCTTCATCAGCTGGTTCGCCGGGCTGGCGGGGCGCCTGGATGGGCGGACCATCGAGAGCCCCAAGGATGAGGACCTGATCCTCTCCTTCCGCGAGCCGGTCGGGCCTGTGGCGGCGATCACCCCCTGGAACTTTCCGGCCGCCATGATCACCCGCAAGGCGGCCGCGGCCTTCTGCGCCGGCTGCACGGTGGTGCTGAAGCCGGCCTCGGCAACCCCGTTCACCGCGCTGGCCCTCGCCAGGCTCGCCCTGGAGGCCGGCGTCCCTGAAGGCGTCTTCTCGGTGGTCACCGGCGCCAACAGCGAGATCGGCGCCCGGCTGACGGGCTCGCCGCTGATCCGCAAGCTCTCCTTCACCGGCTCCACCGAGGTCGGGCGCAAGCTGGCCGCCGACTGCGCGCCGACCCTCAAGCGCCTGTCCATGGAGCTGGGCGGCGCCGCGCCCCTGATCGTCTTCGAGGACGCCGATCTCGATGTTGCTGTCGAAGGCGCGGTCGCAGGCAAGTTCCGGGCGGCGGGCCAGACCTGCGTCTGTCCCAACCGGATTTATGTGCAGGCGCCGATCCTCGACGCCTTCATCGCGCGCCTGAGCGAGCGGGTCGCCGCCCTGAAGGTCGGCCATCCCCTGGAGGCGGGCGTAGAGATCGGCCCCCTGATCAGCGACAAGGCCCTGGACAAGGTCGAGGACCATATCGCCCGCACCAAGGCCAGCGGCGGGCGCGTGCGGACCGGCGGCGATCGGCACGCCCTGGGCGGGCGCTATTTCCAGCCCACCGTGCTGGCGGGCGGCGATGACCGCCTGTTCGCCGCCGAAGAGACCTTCGGCCCGGTGGCCCCGGTGTTCGGCTTTGCGACCGAGGAAGAGGCCCTGAGCCGGGCCAACGCCTCGGACTTCGGCCTGGCGGCCTATCTGTTCACCCGCGACCAGGCCCGCGCCATGCGGGTCGGGCGGGGGCTGGAGGCGGGTATCATCGGGGTCAATACCGGCCTCGTCTCCACCGCCGCCAATCCGTTTGGCGGGGTCAAGCAGTCCGGCTATGGCCGGGAGGGCTCGGCCTATGGGGTGGAGGACTACCTGCAGATCAAATCCCTGACCCTGGCGCTGGGCTGAGGCGGCCGGGTGATTGACGGGGACGGATAGGTGGGGCTCCTCTAAACCGGCGATAGAGACGGGGTGGGGGACTTCTGATGACGCCGAGCGACGAGACGCCGAACGGACTCACCCCGGAACCGGCCCCCCCTGAGCCCGCCCCCCAGGGTCCAGACACCGCCAAGGCGCCCTGGTGGCGCAGCCTCAAGGACCGCATGAGCCATGGCCGGACCCCGGTGGTCCTGGCCGGCCTGCTGATCGTCGCGGCCTTCGGCGGCGGCTTTCTCACCGCCAAGGGCGTCGACATCCTGACCATTCCCCGGGCGGTGGTGTCCGGTGACGGCGTCGTTCCTGGGGGCTGGTCGCTGTTCGGCGCCCCGCGGGCGGCCGCCGCCCCCCGCCGTGGCGCCCCCATGCCCGAGGGCTTCGCCGTCTGGCGGACCCGCGTCGACACCTCCACCGCCCAGCCGCGGGCCTGTATCGAGATGAGCCGGCCGCTGGATCCGGAGACCGCCTATGGGGACTATGTCCTCATTTCCCCGGATCTGGGCGAAACCCCGGCCATCGCCGTGGAAGGCTCCGAGCTCTGCCTGGCGGGCCTGGGCTTCACCGAACGACGGGTGACCCTGCTGAAGGGCCTGCCGGCCGAAGGCGGCGAAACGCTGGCGGCCAACGCCGACATCGACTTCACCTTCGGCGAGAAGCCGCCCTTCGTGGGCTTCGCCGGGGACGGCGTGATCCTGCCCCGCGAGGACTCCGATGGGGTCGGCATCGAGACGGTCAATGTCACCCGCCTGGCCATCGAGGTGTGGCGCGTCGCCGACCGCAACCTCGTGCGCACCTCGGTCAGCGCGCCGGAGCCCACGGCCGAAGGGGAATGGCCCTATGACTGGGGCTCCGACAGCCCCGACCAGGAGGGTCAGAAGGTCTGGAGCGGCGAGGTCGCCGTGGCCGGCGAGGCCGGTCGGCGGGCCACCACCGTCTTCCCCCTGGGCGCTGTGCTGCGCGAAGTGAAACCCGGCGGCTATGTCATCAAGGCCCGCGACGCCTCGGGCGGTCGCAGCCTGACGGCGGGCGAAGATTCCAATCCCCCGGCCCAGGCCCGGCGCTGGATCATCTTCACCGACATGGCGCTGAGCGCCTATGCCGGCGCCGAGGCCACCGATGTGGTGGTC
>JAHUZY010000163.1 GCA_019264505.1 Phenylobacterium sp.
GGGGCTGGAGAACCCGGCCGACCGCCGGGCGTCAGGCGCGGACGGGGTGGAGGCCCGCCTCGGCGAAGAAGAGCTGGTCCTTCACCGACAGCTTGCGCCGCTTGAGCTCCCGGATGCGCTCGATGTCCGGGTGGGCGCGACGTTCTTCGCGCCGGATCTCGTGGTCGAGCCAGCGGTGTTCGCTGCGCAGCCGGTTCATACGGATGTAGTTCACGATGGGCTCCTCACATTTTGGAGGCGCGCTGTCGGCCGCCGGGTCCGGGGAGCATGGGGGGACAGCTCAATGACCCTGATCGCAGCCGGGGCGCGCCCGCTGCGGTCCGACATCGCGATCCCTTGATCGCCAGAGGGGCCCGGCCCGCGAGGCCAATCAGATCACAGCCGCCTAGGCGTTCAAGCCAAACCAACATGCCGATCGGTCATGGTGATGATGAGGACTGACCAACAGCCTGCGCCACGTCGCTTGCGTAAAAAGACCTTCCTGCTAGGTTTCAGGCTGGCTCCCGCAGAGGAGCGATCAATCAGGAGCCCAGGTCATGAAGTTGGAGCGTCTGCCGCCGGTCCGCACCTCGTTGCAGCCCACCAACCACCCCTATCTGACCGGGGCCTGGACGCCGTTGCACGAAGAGGTCAACGCCGAGGATCTGCAGGTCCTGGAAGGCGCCATTCCGACCGACATCGACGGCGTCTATGTGCGCAACACCGAGAACCAGGCCCACCAGCCGCTCGGCCGCTACCACCCCTTTGACGGGGACGGCATGCTGCACATGATCAGCTTCAAGGACGGCAAGGCCGACTATCGCAACCGTTTCGTCCGCACGCGCTGCTTCGAAGCCGAGCAGGAGGCCGGTCAGTCCCTGTGGGGCGGTCTGGCCGATGGGCCTGGCGTCTCGGTGCGCCCGGGCTTCGGCGCCCACGGCAGCCTCAAGGACTCCTCCAGCACCGACGTGGTGGTGCACGGGGGCAAGATCGTCTCGACCTTCTATCAGTGCGGCGAGGCCTATTGGCTCGATCCCGAAACCCTTGAGCAGGGCGGCGTGGCCAGTTGGGCGCCCCTGGACGGGGTGTCGGCCCACACCAAGGTCGACGAAGCCACCGGCGAGCTCCTGTTCTTCAACTACTCCAAGCAGGCGCCCTACATGCACTACGGGGTGGTCGATAAGGACGGGAAGCGGGTCCACTACACGGCCGTGCCCCTGCCTGGCCCGCGCCTGCCGCACGACATGGCGTTCTCGGCCAACTATTCGATCCTCAACGATTTCCCGGTGTTCTGGGATCAGGACCTGCTGGCGCAGAACATTCATGTGGTGCGCATGCACGAGGGTCTGCCGTCGCGCTTCGCCGTCATTCCGCGCTACGGCAATGAGGCCGACATCCGCTGGTTCGAGGCCGCGCCGACCTATGTCCTGCACTGGCTGAACGCCTATGAGGATGGCGACGAGGTCGTCATGGACGGCTACTTCCAGGAAGACCCCTGCCCGGCGCCCCTGCCCGACGCGCCCCGGGGCCTGGCCCACATGATGGCCTATCTGGACGAGCACAGCTTCAAGCCCAAGCTGCACCGCTGGCGCTTCAACCTGAAGACCGGCGAGACCCGCGAGCATCACCTGGACGACCGCATCCTGGAGTTCGGGATGTTCAACCAGCGCTATGCCGGGAAGCCCTATCGCTACGCCTATTCCACCACCACCAAGCCCGGCTGGTTCCTGTTCAACGGCTTCGTCAAGCACGACCTGGAGACCGGCGAGTCCTGGTCCTTCACCCTGCCCGAGGGCAAGTTCGCCAGCGAAGCGCCCTTCGTGCCGCGCATCGGCGCCACGGCCGAGGATGACGGCTATCTGGTCAGCTTCATCATTGATGAGGCCTCCGGAACCTCAGAATGCGTGCTGATCGACGCCCAGAAGATCGAGGCCGGGCCGGTGGTGCGGATCGCCCTGCCGCACAAGATCTGCAGCGGCACCCACAGTGTCTGGGCCGACCGCGACTTCCTGCGCCATGGGGTTTCGGCGGCATGAGCCCACAGGAACACCTGGCCCTGGCCGAGCGGTTCATCAGCGCGCTCGAGACCGGCGACGTCGAGGCCGTGCGCGGCATCTACGCGCCCGACGCCAAGCTCTGGCACAACAATGATGAGATCGAGCAGACGGTGGATCAGAACCTGCGGGTCCTGGCCTGGCTGATCCACGCCCTGCCTGAGCGGCGCTACAGGATCGTGCGGCGGGAGATCCTGGCCGATGGCTTCATGCAGCAGCATGTGCTGGAGGGCGTCCTGGCCGACGGCCAGCCCTTCGCCATGCCCGCCTGCGTGGTGGTCCAGGCCAAGGATGGCCGCATCACCCGCCTGGACGAGTATCTCGATCCCGCCGCGGGGGCGCCGCTCGCCGCCCAGCCCAGGCGGGCCAAGACCGTATCTGCGGCGCTCTAGGCGTCCAGGGCCGCGGCGATGCTGTCGAGACCGGCCGGTTCGCCGCACTGGTCGCAGGTGATCTTGGCCTTCAGGGGTTGGCCGCAGGGGCGGTGATAGGTGATCAGCGGCGGCCCCTTGCCGCCATCGAGCCATCGGTCGCCCCAGCGGTTCAGCTCGGCGATCAGCGGATAGAGGTCCCGGCCCTGGTCGGTCAGCCGATACTCCCAGCGCTGCGGCTTGTCCTGATAGAGGATCTTGCGCAGCACGCCGAGGTCGACCAGCCGGGCGAGCCGGTCCGACAGGATGTTGGGGGCGATCCCCAGGGCGGCCTGCAAGTCGCCGAACCGACGCCGTCCCATGAAGGCCGAGGCGATCACATGTGAGGTCCAGCGGTCGCCCAGCACCTGGAAGGCGCGGTCCAGCATGGGGTTTCCCACATTCAGGGCGTCGGCGGGCACGATAGAGCGGCGCTGCGCCCGGGGCGGCTGGCTCGGCTCGACGCCGGCTCCGGGCCCGTCGATCACATAGACGTCCCGCGCGGTGACCACCTCGCCGCAGCAGCCGCAGCGATATTCCGGGGTGAACGGCTTGCCGCAGGTATGGCGAATCTGGTGGGCCGGGTGGGTCGGATCGAAGAACCAGCGCTTCTCCCATCCGATGATCATCAAGGCCAGGCTGTAGAGATCGCGGCCCATCTCGGTCAGGCGGTACTCCTCCCGGACCGGCCGATCCTGATAGCGGACCTTCTCCAGCACGCCGGCCGCCGTCAGGCGCCGCAGCCGGTCGGTGAGCAGGCTGCGGGCGACGCCGATCTTGCCCTGGAAATCCTCGAACCGCCGGACCCTCTGGAAGGCCAGATAGAGGATCATCAGGGTCCAGCGATCGCCGAGAATGTTCAGGGCCCGGGTGGCGGAATTGGCCTGCACGAGCTGGGTCGTACGGCGTTCGTCCGTGAACGGGCTAGAGCTGGAATCAGCCATGGGATCTCGGCGTTATGGGCGGCCGGACCCTTGGAGCATGGCGCCCCCTTGTCAACCCGCGGTAAGCCGCGCCTGGGCCCCTGCCCTCAGACCTCTTCCAGAGGCTGGGCGGGCTTAGGCGGCCACGGGATGAAGGGCGAGGTGCGGCGGGCATAGTCCTCATAGGCCGGCTTGCGCCGACGCATGCGGCCCTCGACGGTGGGCATGCCGCTCCAGCGGGTCAGGGTGTAGACGAGGTAGATCGGCCCCACGATGGCGAACAGGCCAGGCGTCGTCTCCGCCGCCACCAGCCACAGGCCCCACCAGACGCAGGCGTCGCCGAAATAGTTGGGATGGCGGGTGTAGCGCCACAGGCCGGTGTCGAGGACCTTGCCGGCGTTGTCCGGGTTCTTCTGGAAGCGGACGAGCTGCCAGTCGCCCAGGCTTTCGAAGAGAATGCCGAAAATGGCCAGCCCCGCCCCCAGATAGCCGATCACGCCAAGGGCCGCCGGCTCGTCGGCGATCTGGCCGAGTTGCACAGGCAGACAGACCAGCCAGAGCAGCGGCATCTGCAGCAGGAAGACCAGGCGGAAGGAGGCGTAGCCATAGTTCCAGCCGCGCTCGGCCTTGGCCTTTTCCATCATGCGGACGTAGCGGCGGTCCGGCCCGTGGTCGCGCCAGCGCCACAGGAGGTAGCCCCCCAGGCGCACGGCCCAGAGGGCGCAGATCACCGTGAGGACCAGGCGCCGCTCGGTGTCGCCGCCGGTCTGGATGAAGGTGGCCACGGCCACGACACCCATGCCTAAGGCCCACAGGCTGTCTACTGGCGTCGGGTCGCGCATGGCCCAGCAGGCCGCCCAGGCCAGGATGAACAGGGCCAGCACCACCCCGGCGTTGATCGCCAGGACCGTCACGATTTCAAGCATGGTTCCCCCCGCCCCTCACTCGAGGGGTCTTAGTCCGTCTTTCTATGCAAGCTACTCGACGCCCGCGCGCCCCACAAGGGTCAGGCCGCCTCAGTTCCGACGATCAGGCTCACCGTCGTGGTGGTGGAGCCGCCGATGTTGAGGGTCTGGCAGGTGCGAGCGCCCTCGACCTGATAGTCGCCGGCCTGGCCGGTCACCTGCTTGCAGGCGTCCAGCGCCATGCGCACGCCCGTGGCGCCCACCGGGTGACCCAGGCCGATGAGCCCGCCGGACGGATTGACCGGCAAGGCGCCGCCCATCTCGATCATGCCGGACTCCACCGCCTTCCAGGCCTCGCCCGGCGCGGTCAGGCCCAGATGATCGATGGCCATATATTCGGTGATGGTGAAGCAGTCGTGGGTCTCGACCACGTCGATCTGGTCAAGGGCCGTGACCCCGGCCCGACGGCGGGCGTCCTCGATGGCCCGGCGGACCTGGGGGAAGACATAGGGCTGGTCGGCGCTGGCGCGGACCTTGGCGTCATAGGAGATGGGCGCCGAGCGATGGCCCCAGCCCTTGATCTGGGCGAGGCTTTCCAGCGGGATCCCCCGGCGGGCGGCGTATTCGGCGGCCTTTCGGTCGGACGCCAGGAAGACCACGGCGGCGCCGTCAGTCACCTGACCGCAGTCCTGCTTGCGGGTGCGGCCCTCCACCACGGGATTGGCCTCATCGTTCAGGGTGAAGCTGTCCTCGCCGAAGGCCCACTGCCGCGTCTGGGCGTTGGGATTGCGCTTGGCGTTCTCGAAATTGATCTGGGCGATGCGCATCAGGTGCGCGGAATCCAGGCCGTAGCGGCGCTCATACTCATCGGCGAGATCGGAAAAGGCCCGGGGCCAGAGGAAGGTGGCGTCCTGGAATTCATGGCCGGTCCAGGCCGCCGCCCCGAGATTCTGGGCCGCCTGCTGGCCGGATACGTTCCGCATCTGCTCCAGCCCCACGACGCAGGCCAGGTCATAGCGCCCGGCCTCCAGCTCGGCCGTGGCCGCCAGGATGGCGACGCTGCCCGAGGCGCAGGCCGCCTCGTGCCGGGAGGTGGGCAGGCCATCGAAGTCGGGATGCACGAGGCCAAAGAAGCCGCCGAGCAAGCCCTGGCCGGCGAACAGGTCGCCGACGAAATTGCCCACATGGCCGGTCTCGATGTCGCGGGGCTCAAGGTCCACCGCCGCCAGACCCGCGCCGACCGTCTCGGAAAAGGCGTCAGCCAGGTCCGCCCCCTGGCGGGCCCAGTTGGCCGCGAAGTCGCTCTGCCAGCCGCCCAGAATATAGACCATGGTCGTCTCCTCCAGCCGCTGCGGCTCTTCTGATTTGTCCGTCTGATTATACAAGCAACCTGCATTCCGCCAAGGTCGGACCGGAGACGCGCCCCGTTTGAGCGTACAATTGGCCGCACCGGCCTGCGCCTTCCCTTGGGCGATGGGCCTT
Source organism: Phenylobacterium sp. (assembly GCA_019264505.1). Taxonomy (GTDB): domain Bacteria; phylum Pseudomonadota; class Alphaproteobacteria; order Caulobacterales; family Caulobacteraceae; genus Phenylobacterium. Next base: position 5,754 of record JAHUZY010000163.1, read on the forward strand.
GGCGCCGGTGCGGCGACGTGGCATCGGTCGCCGCACAAACGTCTTGTGGTCTGGTCTTTCGTTCCGTCGCCCATCCAAATGGGGACGCGCTCGGGCGGGGTCGCACGGCGATCTCTTTGATATTGCTAGGTTCGCCGGTTTAGCTCAGCTGGTAGAGCAGCGGTTTTGTAAACCGAAGGTCGCGGGTTCGAGTCCTGCAACCGGCACCATTTCTTCGTCCCCAGGCGATATCAAGACAGAGGACGCCCGCGCCGACCGGCGCTGGCTCACCACCGGAAAGAGGATTCCGATGTCATTTCCCGCCACGCACCCGGCGCTTAGTCGGGCGCTCGAGGCGCAAGGCTATGCGACCCCGACCCCCGTCCAGGCCGCCGTCCTTGGCGCGCCTGAAGGCCGTGACCTGCTGGTCTCGGCCCAGACCGGCTCTGGCAAGACGGTGGCCTTCGGGCTGGCCGCCGCCAGCACCCTGCTCGGCGAAGCCGAACACTTTGAATATGCCGCAGCCCCGCTGGCCCTGGTCATCGCGCCGACCCGGGAGCTGGCCCTGCAGGTCAGCCGCGAACTGGAGTGGCTCTACGCCCACGCCAAGGCGCGGGTGGTCACCTGCGTCGGCGGCATGGACGCCCGGCGCGAGCAGCGGGCGCTCGCCGCCGGCTGCCACATCGTCGTGGGCACGCCGGGCCGCCTGCGCGACCACCTGGAGCGGGGTAATCTCGACCTGTCGGCCCTGAAGGTCGCCGTCCTCGACGAGGCCGACGAGATGCTCGACCTGGGCTTCCGGGAGGACCTGGAGGAAATCCTGGATTCCACCCCCGTCGAGCGCCAGACCCTGCTGTTCTCGGCCACCATCGCCAAGGACATCGTCACCCTGGCCCGCCGCTATCAGCGGGACGCCACGCGGATCGACACCACCCGTCGGGACGAAGCCCACGGGGACATCGCCTACCGCGCTGTCCGCGTCGCGCCCAACGAGGTCGAGAAGGCCGTCGTCAATCTGCTGCGATACTACGAATCCCCCGGCGCCCTGATCTTCTGCGCCACCCGGGAAGCCGTGCGTCACCTGTACGGCGCCCTGCGCGAGCGGGGCTTCTCGGCCGTCCAGCTGTCGGGTGAGCTGAGCCAGAAGGAACGGGCCGACGCCCTGCAGTCCCTGCGCGACGGCCATGCCCGGGCCTGCGTGGCCACCGACGTGGCCGCCCGCGGCCTGGACCTGCCGGACCTTGGCCTGGTCATCCATGCCGAGCTGCCGGTGAACAAGGCCGGCCTCCTGCACCGCAGCGGCCGCACCGGCCGGGCCGGGCGCAAGGGAGTCTCGGTGCTGGTGGTGCCCTATACCCGTCGTCGCAAGGCCGAGCAGTTGCTCGCCTCGGCCGGCGTCGAGGCCGAGTGGGTCGGACCGCCGTCAGGCGAGGAAATCCGCCTGCGCGATCAGGAGCGCCTGTTGGCCGACCCCATGCTGAACGACGCCCTGACCGGCGAAGACCTGACGCTGGCCCAGAAGCTGCTGGCTGAACGCGGTCCTGAGGCCGTGGCTGCGGCCCTGGTGCGCCTGCACCGGGCCAGGATGCCGGCGCCGGAAGAACTGTTCGACGACGTCCGCGACCGCTCGCCGGCCGAGGGACGCCCCCCGCGGCCTGAGCGCGGTCCGCGGCCCGAGGCGATCAGCGACGGGGTCTGGTTCCGCATGCCCATCGGGCGGAGCAAGAACGCCGATCCCAAGTGGATCCTGCCGATGATCTGCCGCCTGGGTCACGTGACCAAGAAGGATATCGGCCAGATCCGCATCTTCGACCGCGAGACCAAGTTCGAGATCTCCAAGGAGGCCGAGGGCCGGTTCCGCGAGGCGGTCAAGGCGGCTGGTCCGAACATGGAAATCCCGGTGGAGGCGAGCGAGCCCCCCGGCGCCGCCCCGCCGCGCCGGCCAGGTCCGCCTCGCGGCCGTTCGGAAGGCGGCGACGCCCGTCCGCCGCGTCGCGACTTCGGCCCGCGTCCTGAAGGCGGCGACGCCCGCCCTGACCGCGGTCCGCCCCGGGATCGCCCCCGGGG
>JAHUZY010000421.1 GCA_019264505.1 Phenylobacterium sp.
TGGAGATCGAGTAGTTCATGTTGGCGATGCCGCCCTCATAGATGAGGTCGACGATCAGCTTCACCTCGTGCAGGCACTCGAAATAGGCCATTTCCGGGGCGTAGCCGGCTTCCACCAGGGTCTCGAAGCCCGCGCGGATGAGTTCCACCAGGCCGCCGCAGAGCACGGCCTGTTCGCCGAACAGGTCGGTCTCGCACTCTTCCCGGAAGGTGGTCTCGATGACGCCCGAGCGGCCGCCGCCGATGGCCGAGGCGTAGGCCAGGCCGAAGTCCAGGGCGTTGCCCGTGGGGTTCTGGTGGATGGCGATCAGGCAGGGGACGCCGCCGCCCTTCTGGTATTCGCCGCGCACGGTGTGACCGGGACCCTTGGGGGCCACCATCAGCACGTCGATGGAGGCCTTGGGCTCGATCAGGTTGAAGTGCACGTTCAGCCCGTGGGCGAACAGCAGGGCCGCGCCGTCACGGATATTGGGGGCGATCTCGTTGTTGTAGATCTCGCGCTGCAGCTCGTCGGGCGCCAGCACCATGATGGCGTCGGCCCAGGCGGCGGCTTCGGCGACGCTCATCACCTTCAGACCGTCAGCCTCGACCTTCTTGGCGGTGGCCGAACCGGGGCGCAGGGCGACCACCACGTTCTTGACGCCGGAGTCCACGAGGTTCAGCGCATGCGCGCGCCCCTGGGAACCATAGCCTACCACCGCGATTTTCTTGTCCAGGATGCGGGCGAGGTCGGCGTCGCGATCATAGTAGACGCGCATGATTGTTCTCCTGAAACAAGGTTCGTCCACGGCGCCATGCCATGGCGCCGCAGCAAAGGCCGCGCCATCGACCGTTTTTTTGCGCAAAGGTCAAGGGGCGCAACGTCACGCGCCGCCCCTTGCGCCCACCGGCGCCCCCGAAGAGAGTGCCGCCGACAGAGGGAGTTGTTCCATGGACGTGACCGCGCAGCAGGTGGTGAAGGCCTGGCGGGAGGCTGGACCGCCCAAGTGGTTCGCCAAGGATGAAGCCTTTGATCGCGCCCTGGCGCGCGACTTTGAAGCCGCCCACCACGCCGCGGCCCGGGGCGAACTGGATGAGTGGGCCAAGGATGCCGAGGGCGCGCTGGCCCTGCTGATCCTGCTCGACCAGATCCCGCGCAACATCTTCCGCGACTCCGGCCACGCCTTCGCCACGGACGGCAAGGCCCGCGCCATCGCCAAGCAGGCCATCGCCGCCGGGCATGACCAGGCGACCGCGGCGATCCTGCGGCCGTTCTTCTACCTGCCCTACGAGCATTCCGAGGACATGGGCGATCAGGACGAGGCCGTGCGGCTGTGTGCGGCCCTCAAGGAAGCCGAGGGCGACGCCGAAACCCTCAAATGGGCCGAGATCCACCGGGACATCATCGTCCGCTTCGGCCGCTTCCCCCACCGCAACGCCGCCCTGGGCCGCCGGACCACGCCGAGCGAGCAGGCCTTCCTCGACGAGGGCGGCTTCGCCGGTTGATCACTGCCTCCGGCCTGTGGACAGAGGGTCGCAGGGCGGTTGCGGCCGCAGCCAGGCCCTGCGCGAATCATGGAAAGCTCGCCGCCTGCATTTCCCGCGAAAGGCCGTTCCGTGAACGCCCACGTCCCGCCCGCCCCCCGGCGGCCTGATCACCCCGAGCAGCAGTATCTCGACCTGCTGTCCGACATTCTCGAGACCGGGGTCCAGCGGGGCGACCGGACGGGTACGGGCACGCTGGGCGTGTTCGGCCGCCAGATGCGCTTTGACCTGGCCAAGGGCTTTCCCCTGCTGACCACCAAGAAGCTGCACCGCAAGTCGATCATTCTGGAGCTTCTGTGGTTCCTGCGCGGCGACACCAATATCGGCTGGCTGCAGGAGCGGGGCGTCAGCATCTGGGACGAATGGGCCGACGAGACGGGCGAGCTGGGTCCCGTCTATGGCAAGCAGTGGCGATCCTGGACGGCGCCGGACGGCCGGGTGATCGACCAGATGGCCAATGTGGTCGAAAGCCTGAAGACCACGCCGCATTCCCGCCGGCACATCGTCAGCGCCTGGAACCCGGCCGATGTGGACGACATGGCCCTGCCGCCCTGTCACTGCCTGTTCCAGTTCTTCGTGGCCGAGGGCAAGCTATCCTGCCAGCTCTATCAGCGGTCGGCCGATGTGTTTCTCGGCGTGCCTTTCAACATCGCCAGCTACGCCCTGCTGACCCAGATGGTGGCCAAGGTCACAGGCCTGGAGCCCGGGGAATTCGTTCACACCCTCGGCGACGCCCACCTCTATCTGAACCACATCGACCAGGCCCGAGAGCAGCTGACCCGGGAGCCCTACCCCTTCCCGACCCTGACCATCGCCGACAAGCGCGACCTGTTTTCCTTCGACTACGAGGACTTCAAGGTCAGCGGCTACAAGGCCCACGACAAGATCGCCGCGCCCATCGCGGTCTGAGGGCGTCGCTCACGCGCCGTCCGGCGCGGCTCTCGACAGTTCCGCCAGCCCGCCGACAAACAGGCTGACGCACATCTCCGTGGCCTCTTCGGCGCCCATGAGCCCCTGCCCCACCAGCTGGCCCGCGCGGTCGGTCACCGCCCACAGGAGGTCGACCGCGGCGATCGCCGTCGGCAAGGGCAGCCCATAGGCCCGGCGCGTGGCGCGGACGAAGAAGCGGAAGGCCTGCTCGCGGTCCACCCGGTCCTGCGCCTCCATCAGCCGGGCGACGCCGGGATCGGCCAGCAGGGCGGCGATGAGCGCCCCGCGGGCCTCGGTCTGACGCAGATAGAGGCCCGTGGTTCGCCGGATCAGGTCGGCGAAGTCGCTTGCCGCCAGGGCGCCGCGCATGCCCCGGTCGTTGAGGTCTCGCTGCTCGCGCTGCAGAAGGGCGGCGAACAGGGCCTGCCGGTCAGGGAAGTAGTTGTAGACCAGCCCCTTGCTGACGCCCGCCGCCCGGGCCACCCCCTCCATGCTGATGGCCGCCAGGCCATCGGCCAGGATGAGTTCGGCGGCGCGGTCGAGGATCTGGTCGCGCCGGGCCTCTGGCGTCAGGCGGGTGCGTTTTGGCTCAGCGCTCATGGCCCCCTCAACGCCCGGTGCCCCGGCCATCGTCAAGCCCAAAGGCTGGAGGACCCCTTCAGCAGCCGGGTCATCATCAGAAGACGGGCGATGACCGGGCCGCCAGTCGCCGCCCGCAGGCGGCTTTCATACCAGGCGATCTCCGTCTTGGGGGACTCGCCAAGACCGATGATCTCGCCCTCGGCCACATAGTCGCAGTCCAGATAGACCGGGCCGGCCAGATGCTGCAGCTCGATGGCCCCGAACATGCCGACAAACTCGCCCTCGCTCCTGAACAGCGGCGTCTCCACGGCCCGCAGGGCGTCGATGACCACCGCCGGCGCGGCGACGCGGCGTCCCTCCGCGTCAGGGGTGGTGTAGCCCGCCAGCGGCTCGGTGATCCCCCGCACCCGGACCAGGGCGGTGGCGGAGGGGATGATCGCCGGGACCTCGGAAACGGTGTCGCCGACCTTCGACCCCCGCAGGATCCGCAGGTCCGCCCCGGGACGGATCTGCGCGGCCTTGAGCCTCAGCGGGGTGTCGGCCAGATCGCCGCCGCTCCAGGCCTCCCCCTCGCAGACCTTCTGGCCCTCAGGCGTCTGCATCCAGGCGGAGGCGCGGCGGACACCGTCCCCCTGCTCGACCACAGGACCGAGACAGGCCTGGACAGGCTCCCCGTCCGTGGTGGGCTGGAGGAAGTACAGGGAGAGCCCGCCCGGCTCGGTCCAGGGCCGGCCAAAGCGCGCGCCATAGAGCGGCGGAAACTGCTCCATGTGGATATTGCCGGCCACGGTGCCGCCCCGAAACCCCAGGCCCTGGGCGGTGTCGTCATCATGGATCGAGCCCACGGCGCCGCGGGACTCGTTCACCGGCCGCCGGAACGGACCAGCCAGCCCCCCGTCGGGCAGGTCGAGGGTGGCGAAAGCGGTCGGGTCGGCCATGGCTTCCTCCTTGACGAGATCGCCAGCCTCGCGCCTATTGACGATCTATTCAATAGTGGAGGCGCGGAAATGCAGTTGGGGCTGTCATCGGAAGACCTCGCGTTCCAGGCCGCAGCCCGGGACCTGATCGGCCGCACCTTTCCTAAAGACGACCCCTTTGACGGCGGCCGCGCCCACGAACAGCGATGGCACGCCGCGATGGCGCAGCTGGGCTGGGAGATCAACAAATGGCCGGTGGCTTTCGGGGGCCCGGGCTGGAGCGCCACACAGCACTTCATCTGGGAACGGGAGACCACCGCGGCCGGACTGCCGGCCCAGGTGGGCGGCATGGGCATGGGCATGCTGGCCCCCATCCTCTTCGCCTACGGAACGCCGGAGCAGCAGGCCCGCTTCCTGCCGGACATCCGCGCCAACCGGGTCCGCTGGTGCCAGGGCTATTCCGAGCCCGAGGCCGGGTCCGACCTCGCCGCCTTGCGGACCCGGGCGGCGCTGGAGGGCGACCACTACGTCATCGACGGTGAGAAAATCTGGACCAGCGGCGCCCATCAGGCCGACTGGATGTTCTGCCTCACCCGCACCAGCCAGGAGGGGAAGAAGCAGGAGGGCATCACCTTCCTGCTGATCGACATGCGAAGCCCCGGCGTCACGGTCCATCCCATCGTCTCCATCGACGGCCGGCACATGTTCAACCGCGTGACCCTCGAGGGCGTCCGGACGCCAGCCGCCAACCGGGTCGGCCGCGAAGGGGAGGGCTGGACGGTGGCCAAGGGCCTGCTGACCCACGAGCGGACGGGCCAGGCCTATGTGTCCCTGTCGCTCAGTCTGCTGGCCAGGTTGCGCGAGGCCGCCGCCAGCGTGCCCGGGGCCAGCGGGCGACGTCTGCTCGACGACCCGGGCTTCGCCGGCCGCCTCAGCCTGGCGGCTATCGAGCTCGAGGCCCTGGCCATGACCGAACTGCGCACCCTGTCGGAGGTGGCCATGGGCGAGGCGCCCGGCGCGCAGTCCTCCATGCTCAAACTCAAGGGGACCGAAATCGTCCAGCGAATGACCGAGTTCTTCGTCGAGTGCGCCGGGCCCTATGCGGCGCCCTGGTTTCCGGAGGTCTTCGGGCCGCCGGAGACCGTAGGGCCCGACTGGGCGCAGCCGGAAATGGTGCGCTATCTGGAAGGCCGCGCCGCCAGCATCGCCGGGGGATCTGACGAGATCCAGCGCAACATCATCGCCAAGCACGTCCTGCGCCTCTGAGCTCAGGCGGCGGGGGCCACTTCCCTGCGCGCCCCGGGTCGGCTACCCCCATGACCATGGCACGCATCCTCCTTACCGCCGGTCCCATCGCGCGCGCCCGCAACGGCGTCATCGGCCGGGACGGCGGCCTGCCCTGGCGGCTGAAGAGCGATCTGGTGAATTTCCGCGCCCTGACGCTCGGCAAGCCGGTGATCATGGGCCGCAAGACGTGGGACAGCCTGCCCAAGAAGCCCCTGCCCGGGCGCACCAACATCGTGCTCAGCCGCGACGGGTCCTTCGGTCCGCGGGACGCGCTGGTCTGTGAAGACTTCACTGAGGCGGTGCAGATTGGCCGGGAGATGGCCGAGGACGACGGCGCCGAAGAGGTCTGCGTCATCGGCGGCGCCTCCCTGTTCGCGATGGCCCTGCCCCGCGCCCAGCGGATCTATCTCACTGAGGTCGAGGCCGAGGTGGAGGGCGACGTGGTCCTGGCCCCCTTCGACGAGAGCGCCTGGACCGAGGTCAGCGCCGTGCGCCATCCGGCCGGCGAGGATGACGAATATCCCTTCACCCTGCGGGTCCTGGAACGGCGCTAAGGCCCCTGGCCCTTACGCAACGGCGCCGGCCATACTCCGCCTCAACAAGACAAGAGGATGACGCCCCATGGACATCGAACTGGTCTGCGAAGGCCTGGAATTCCCCGAAGGCCCCATCGCCATGGCCGATGGCTCGGTCATCCTCACAGAGATCAAGGCCCAGCGCCTGTCGCGCATCACCCCCGATGGCCGGCGCGAGACCCTGGTGGAGACCGGCGGCGGCCCCAATGGCGCGGCCATCGGTCCGGACGGGGCGATCTACATCACCAACAATGGCGGCTCCTTCACCTGGCCGCAGCAGGATGGCCTGACGATTCCGGGCCCGACCCCGCCCACCCACACCGGCGGGATGATCCAGCGCTACGACCTGAAGACCGGCGAGCTGTCGACGCTCTATGACGCCTGCGATGGCCGCCCGTTCGTGGGGCCCAACGACCTGGTGTTCGACCGCCAGGGGGGCTTCTGGTTCAGCGACCACGGCTGTTCGACCCTGGAGGGCCGCAAGTTCGGGGCGCTCTACTACGCCAAGGCCGACGGCAGCCATGTGGCGCGTCTGCGGGACCATCTGATCGCCCCAAATGGGGTCGGCCTCTCCCCGGACGAGGACGTGGTCTATCTGGCCGACACCCAGCTTGGCCGGCTCTGGGCCTTCGACATCGATCAGCCGGGCCAGCTGAAGGCGCCGACGGGCTTTGCGCCGGGTCGGGTCATCGCAAACCTGCCCGGCTATCAGCTGCTGGACAGCCTGGCGGTGGAGGCGGGCGGCAAGGTCTGCGTAGCGACCATCATCAATGGCGGGGTCACCGCCTTTGATCCCTCAGGCTCGACCGAGCATTTCCCGATCCCGGACATGATCGTCACCAACATCTGCTTCGGCGGCGCCGACATGCGCGACGCCTGGATCACCGCCTCGTCCACCGGGCGGCTCTACAAGGTCCGCTGGCCGCGGCCCGGGCTGAAGCTCAACTACAACGCCTGAGGATCAGAACCGGCAGGCGCTTTCGGGCGCCGCCGGGTCTCGCGCCCAGCCCCAGGCCTCCACGGCCTGGCCACGGGGCAGGTAGGTCAGGCTGAGCGGGGCGCCGTCGCGGGTGATGGTCAGGGTGATGGTCTGGTCCTGATCCTTGCGCGCGACGTTCAGGTTGCGGACGTCGGTGATCTGGTCGCCCTCGCGCAGGCCGGCC
>JAHUZY010000305.1 GCA_019264505.1 Phenylobacterium sp.
CGGCGCCCTAGTCGGCGCCGGGGTCGTGACGCCTGGCCCCATCCTGGTCTTCGCCATCGCTGGCGCGGTCGCCGGTGACGCCATCTCCTTCGAGCTTGGCCGCTGGATGGGGCCCACAGCCCTGCGCCACAGGCGACTGCGGCGCCACCGTCGCGCCGTGGCCCGGGCGCGCCTGTTCATCCATCGCGCCGGCATGTTGGCCATGATCCTTGGTCGCTTCACCGGCCCTGTGCGCTCCTTCGTCCCGCTTGTGGGAGGGATGTTGAGCATGGGCCGGGTGCGGTTCCAGATCGCCAATCTGGTGGGGGCCATCCTCTGGATTCCGGTCATGTTGGCGCCGGGCTACCTGGCGGCGCGAGGCCTGACCCTGCTGCCGGCGGGCGTGGTGGAGCCAACCCTGATCGCGGCGGGCCTCCTCATCCTCGCCGTCCTGGCCTGGCGTCGGTGGCGGCGACGGGCCTGAGGCTTAAGTCTCCTCGGGCGGCGTCTCAGCTCGGCGGCGTCGGATCTCGGCCGAAATCTCCTCATGGCGCATCCGGCCCACCGCATAGGGGGCGAACAGAACCATGGCGATCAGAGCCACCACGGCCGAACCCGGCCCCCAGGCCAGCAGCAGACGGGTCAGGACGTCGGCCGGCAACTCGATCCCCACAGCGCGCCCAGCCTCCCGCGGAAACCGCATGGCGTCCAGGGCGAGGCCCGCGACCAGGACCCCCACGCCCGAGGCCGCCTTGGCCGCAAATCCGAGGCCCGCGAAATAGAGCCCCTCCCGCCTGCGGTGGAACAGGAACTCATGCTCGTCGGCGGCGTCAGCCATCATGGAGGGATAGGCGATCATGGCGAAGCCGACGCCTATGCCGGCCATGGCGCTGTTGGCGGCCAGGGCGATCGTCGCCGCCGCCCCTTCGGGCCGGTAGAGCCCGCTCACCCAGACCAGCGGCAGGACCACCCAGGACACCAGCACCAGGCCAAGCCCCACCAGCACCACCGTGCGTTTCTCCAGCCGCCGGGTCAGCTGGGGCGTCAGGGGAATCCCGGCCAGGATACCGGCCAGATAGGCATAGCCGACGAACTGCATCATCTCGGGCCGCAGCTTCCAGACGAAGAGCTGGCTATGGGTGTTCAGCGTCCCGTTGGCGCCGACCGCGGCATAGAAGATCACGGCCGAGAAAAAGAGGATCCGGAACGAGCGGTTGCGCAGTATCTCGGCCACCTCGCCAGGCAGGCGCCTGGCCATGGAGACGTCCACCGAGGCCACCTTCGGCAGGCTGGCGGCGAACCGATAGACGCCGAGACAACAGAGCGTCATGGCCGCCAGCACCAGGGCCGCCACCGACCAACCAAAGGCTGGATAGCGATCAGGGCTTTGCAGGCCGCCTTCGCCAGCGAAAAAGACCGAATAGGCCAGGGCCGTGATCAGGATGCTGGTGAGAATGCCGACCACCACCCGCCAGGCGACGATGGAAGAGCGCTCCACATAGCCGTCGGCCATCTCAGCGCCGAGAGCGAGATAGGGCACCCAGAAGACCGAGATGAAGGCCCGGACCGCAACGGACGTCACGGCCAGCCAGACAAACAGCAGGGTCGGCGACAGGCCGCTGGGCGGGGTGAACAGCAGGCCGAGCGCCAGGGCGGTCAGCGGCGCGCCGATGAACATCAGGGGCGCGCGTCGGCCGAACCGGGACTGGAGATTGTCCGACCAGGAGCCGATGAACGGATCGACGCCGGCATCGGCGCACAGGCCGATGAACAGGGCCGCCCCCACCAGGGACCCCGAGAGACCCAGGACCGCGGTGTAGTAGAAGAAGATGAAGCCCGCCGCGGTGGTGAACAGGGCATCGCCCGCTCCGCCGAGGCTGTAGGCGAACTTCACCTTGCGAGGTGGCCGCAGGGGCGTGGTTTCAGCGAGGCTCGGCGTGGGAATGGCGGTCATGCGCGCGGTCCGCCGAAATGATCCATGGCCTGCCGAAGGGCGCCGATGGGATCATCCCGGGGGATGAATTCATGTCCTACCCAGCCCTCATAGCCCAGGTGGCGCAGGAGGCCGGCCACGGCGGGCCAGTGGATTTCCTGCCGGTCATCCAGGTCTCTGCGCCCCGGCGCCCCGCCGGTATGGATGTGACCGATCAGAGGGAGGTTGGCGCGGATCGTCCGCAGCAGGTCTCCCTCCATCAGCTGCATATGGTAGGCGTCGTAGAGCAGCCGCAGGGCCGGCGAATTCACCTGGGTGACCACCTGCGCGCCCCAGGCGGTGTGGTCGCACTGCTGGTCGGGGTGATCGACCTTGGAGTTCAACAGCTCCAGCAAAAGCATGACGCCGGCGGCCTCGGCTTCCTGAGCCAGAGGCGCCAGACCTTCGACCGTATTGGCGATCCCTTCGGCGTCGGCGCGGCCCTTTCGGTCGCCTGAAAAGACGATCACCTTCTCCACCCCATGGGTCTGGGCCAGCGCGATGGAGGCCCGGACCTTATCCTGTAATTTCAGATGATTGTCGCGATCATTGAACCCGACCTCGAGGGGCTGATGCCCCGTCAGGGTGACCAGGGCGAGGCCGGCGTTCCGGGCGGCGGGCCAGAGGGCCTCCGGCGCCATCTCCACCCCTTGCGCGCCGGCGGCGGCCATGCGCGCCAGGAAGGCTGGGCCGTCCACCTCGCGGCCGGCGGTGAACGACCACCAGGCGAAGGACTGGCGAAAGCCGCTCATGCTGAAATCCCTGTCCAGGCGCCGTCGGCGGCGTGGCTCTTCACGACGGCCTCGATGAAGGCCACCCCCTCGACCCCGTCCTGGACGCCCGGGACGAGGCTGGCCAGGGCGTCGGGCGCCCGTCCGTCCCGGTGTGCGGACACCAGTTCGGCGGCGTCGGCATAGATCTGGGCGAAGCCTTCCAGATAGCCCTCCGGATGACCGGCCGGCAGCCGGGTGGCGGCCGCAGCATCCGCCGAAAGCCCCGGTCCGCCCCGGCGCAGGACGCGGGGCGCCTCGCCGAGCGGCGAAAACCGCAGCAGGTCCGGCTCCTCCTGCGCCCATTCGAGGCCGGCGTCTTCCCCGAAGAGCCGCAGGCGCAGGCCATTGGTCGCCCCCACCGCCACCTGGCTGGCCCAGAGCTGACCGCGCGCGCCGCCAGCGAAGCGCAGTTGCACCCGCACGTCATCATCCACCCGGCGACCGGGCACGAAGGTCGACAGATCGGCGCTCAGGGCCTCCAGCGGCGCGCCGGTGACAAACCGCGCCAGGTGGAAGGCATGGGTGGCGATGTCGCCGAGCGCCCCGCCTGGCCCCGCCCGCTGCGGATCGCCCCGCCAGTCGGCCTGCTTGTTGCCGGGCAGGTCCCGGGCCAGCCAGTCCTGGGCGTATTCCACCTGCACGCCGCGCAAGGGCCCCAGGCGTGCCGTCGCCACCAGCGAACGGGCCTCGCGCACCATGGGATAGCCGGAATAGTTGTGGGTCAGGATGAAGGGCAGGCCGCTCTTGGCCACCTGCTCGGCCAGCGCCCTGGCGCTCGCAAAATCAGTGGTCAGCGGCTTGTCGCAGATGACCGGAACGCCGGCGTCGATGAAGGCGGCGCAGATCGGCGCATGCAGATAGTTTGGCGTGACCACGGCCACCGCATCGATCCCGTCCTCGCGGTCGGCCTCAGCCCTGGCCATAGCCGCCCAGTCGCCATAGGCGCGCTCCGGCGAAAGCCCTAGGGACTGGCCGAAGTCCGACGAGGTCTTAGGATCGGACGAGAACGCCCCCGCCGTCAGGACCCAGCGCCCGTCCAGCCGCGCGGCCATACGATGGACCCCGCCGATGAAGGCGCCGGGACCGCCGCCCACCATGCCCAGACGTAAGGTCCTCAACGATCAAGGCCCAGCAGCCGGCGATTGGCCGCCTGATCGACATCTGTAGCCACGAAATCGTCGAAGGCCCGGTCGGTGACCCGGATGATGTGATCGGCGATGAAGGCCGCGCCTTCCCGGGCGCCGTCCTCCCAGTGCTTCAGGCAGCACTCCCACTCCAGCACCGCCCAACCCGTGAAGTCGTAGGCCGCCAGCTTGGAGAAGATGCCCATGAAGTCCACCTGGCCATCGCCCACCGAGCGGAAGCGGCCGGCCCGGTTAATCCAGGGCTGGTAGCCGCTATAGACCCCCTGACGCCCGGTGGGATTGAACTCAGCGTCCTTGACGTGGAACATCTTGATCCGCTGGTGGTAGATGTCGATATACTCAAGATAATCAAGCTGTTGCAGCAGGAAGTGGCTAGGGTCATAGAGGATGTTGCAGCGGGGATGGTTGTCCACCCGCTCCAGGAACATCTCGAAGGTCGCCCCGTCGAACAGGTCTTCACCCGGGTGGATCTCGTAGCAGAGATCGACGCCCGCCTCGTCGAAGGCGTCGAGGATCGGCCGCCACCGCCGGGCCAGCTCGTCAAACGCCGTCTCAACCAGGCCCGCCGGCCTTTGCGGATAGGGATAGAGATAGGGCCAGGCCAGCGACCCTGAGAAGGTGACATGGGCGTTCAGGCCAAGCCTGCGCGAGGCCCTGGCCGCCATCATCAGCTGGTTTTCCGCCCAGGCTTGGCGGGCGGCGGGGTTCCCCCTCACCTCCCTGGGCACGCCGCTATCATAGAGCGGGTCATAGGCCGGATGGACCGCCACCATCTGGCCCTGGCTGTGGGTGGACAGCTCGCTGATCTCCACCCCGGCGTCGGCCAGCATGCCCTTTACGTCATCGCAGTAGGTCTGGCTCTCGGCCGCCAGCTGCAAATCGAACAGCCGCCGGTCCCAGGTGGGAATCTGCACGGCCACAAAGCCCATCTCCGCGGCCCACCGGGCGATCCCAGGCAAGGAGTTGAACGGCGCCTCATCGCTGGCGAACTGCGCCAGGAACAGTCCTGGTCCCTTGATGGTCTTCATGAGCTTCCGCCTTTCAGGTCTCGCCCGGCGGATCCGGGTCTTTGGGGTTCAGGCCGCCTCGGTCAGCTTGCGCAGGTGACCAAGGCTTGCGGCCACGCTGTCCCAGGGCTCAGCGGGGCGGTCATGCTCGACGATGAAGTGCTCGGCGCCGGCCGCCTTGGCCGCAGCCAGCAAGGCGCCATAGTCCATGACCCCGGACCCCACATCAGCCATGTCGCCGTCCTGCGCCATGTCCTTCAGGTGAACCAGCTTTACCCGGCCCTTCAGCCGATCCAGCATGGCCAGCGGATCCTCGCCGGCCTTGCGGGTCCAGTAGAGATCGAGCTCCAGCCCCACGAGATCGGGATCGGTTTCGGCCAGGATGCGGTCATAGGGTCGCTGGCCCGCGGCGCCCTCGAACTCGAAATCATGGTTGTGATAGGCGAAGCCGAAGCCCCCCTCGACCACCGTGCGGGCCAGACCGTTCAAGGCCGGGATCACCTCGTCCCACTGGCGCTGCTCGGGCGTCAGATAGGGCAGCACCAGATAACGGCACCCCATCAGCTCGCCCATCTTCAGCACCTCGGCCGGCCGCTGGCGCAAATCATCCAGCCCCACATGGGCCGAGGGACAGGAGAGCCCGATGGCGTCCATCCGCGCCCGCAGGGCGGAGAAATCCATGTCCAGCGGCGCGGCCAGCTCCACCTCGTCATAGCCGAGCGCCCGCACCTTCTCGAGGGTGTCCAGCGGATCGTCCCGGAAGGCCCGGCGCAGGGTGTAGAGCTGAAGGCCAAACTGCATGGTCAGAGCGCTCCATCGCGCAGGAGGTCGGCGGCGTGGTTCGCCGCCCGGGCGCTGAGCGCCATATAGGTGAGCGAGGGGTTCATCGACGCTGAGGAGGTCATGGCCGCCCCATCGGTGATGAACAGGTTGGGGACCTCGTGGGCCTGGCTCCAGCCGTTGAGCACCGAGGTCTTCGGATCGCGACCCATGCGGGCGGTCCCCATCTCGTGGATGCGGTCGCCGGGCGGGGTGATCTTCTCGCCTGCGGCCTCCCAGGGGGTGATGTCCACGCAGCCGGCGGCCTTGAGCATCTCATAGGCGTCCCGGGCGGCCTCACGCATCATCACCTGCTCGTTGCGCCCGTGGGCCGCGTCAATCACCGGCACCGGCGCGCCCCACTGGTCGGTCCGCTTTGCCGACAGGGTGACCCGGTTTTCAGCATAAGGCAGCACCTCGCCAAAGGGCGTCAGCGCCATGGACCAGGGCTTGCCGCCGCCGGCCTCCTCCCGCTCGGCGCCGCCCATGGCCCGGGCCTCGATCCGTCGGGTGCGCCCGGCCCCGCCCTGCATGCCAAAGCCGCGCAGATAGGGCTTCTCGCCCTCGGTGATCTGGGCGTAGCGGGGAATGTAGATCCCCGTCGGCCGGTCCGCCGGATCGTGCACATCGTTGAAGCCGGGATAGCGACCGGTGATGCTCTCGCAGCTCACATGGTCCATCAGGTTGCGGCCCACCTGGTCGCTGCCATTGGCCAGCCCCCGGGAATGGGCCTCCGAGCGCGAGTTGAGCAGGATCGCCGCCGTCGCGATGGTCGAGGCGTTGAGGAAGATGATCTTGGCCTCGAAGACCTGGCCGGCCTTGGTCAGCCGGTCGACGGTGCGCACGCCGGTGGCGCGGCCGGTGGCGGGATCATACTCCACCGCCGTCACGATGGTGTCGGTCATCACCGTCAGATTGCCGGTCTTCCGCGCCGCCGGCAGGGTGGCCGCAAGCGTCGAGAAATAGCCCCCCAGGGGGCAGCCATGGACGCAGCGCATCCGCTGCTCGCAGCGGCCGCGGCCCAGGTCCTGGTGGATCTTGGTCACCCGCGACAGCTGGGCGGCCCGGCCGATGATCATCCGGCGGCCAGGAAAGGCCTGCTCGATAGCCGCCTTGGCCGCCTCCTCCACCACATTCATCGGATAGGGCGGCAGGAAGTCGCCGTCCGGCAGCTGCTCGATCTCGTCGTAGTCGCCAGACACCCCGGCGAAGGCCTCCACATGGTCGTACCAGGGCGCCAGGTCGTCATAGCGGATGGGCCAGTCCACCCCGTGCCCGTCCTTGAGGTTGGACTCGAAGTCCTGCGGCGCCAGCCGGTAGGACTGCCGCCACCAGGTGATCGAGCGCCCGCCCAGGTGATAGCCGCGAATCCAGCGATAGGGCTTGCCCGGGACGGTCTCGTAGGGGTGGTCGTGGTCGCTGGCCCAGAACTTCCGGTTGGAGTTGAACAGGGCGTAGCTCACCCCGGGATAATACGGATGGTGCAGCTCCCGCTCATCCACCGGGACCTGATCCTCGCTGCGGCGCAGTTGGGCCGCCAGGTCATGGCTGTAGTCGGCCCCATGCTCGATGTGCGGCCCACGCTCCAGCATCAGGACCTTCAGGCCCCGCTCGCAAAGCTCCTTGGCCGCCCAGCCGCCGCTGATCCCTGAGCCGACAACGATCGCATCGAACCCCATGCCGTTTCCCCGTGCTTTTTTCGGAGCATGTCAGGGGGTCAGGGCGCGCGCAAACCGAACCTTGAGCGGCGCCGCATGGACGGCAGGGTGACGCAGGGGCGCAAAGGGCCGAAGGGTCTGACCCTGGAAAGCTAGATCGCCGAGGTCGGGCGCGCGACGCGCACATCGCCCTTGGCGCCACCTTCACCCTCGACGTGCGCCACCGAGACGATGGTGCCGGGATGGGCCTCCGCAACGATCACCGTGGCGTCCAGCTGGTTGGCCAGGGCGTCCACAATGCTTGTCCCAAGCCCCGGGGTTGAACTGGCGGCGTCCTTGGGCATGCCGACCCCATTGTCGGCCACCGACAGGGTCCAGTTTGGCCCCTGCGATTCGTACCCCACCTCGATCTTGCCCAGCCGCCCGCCGGGAAAGGCGTGCTTGAGGCAGTTGATCACCAGCTCGGTGACGATCAGGCCCAGGCTCACCGAAACGTCGGCCTCGC